>DATLEL010000292.1:0-11503 GCA_035525255.1 Usitatibacter sp. | reverse complement strand
CACCGAATGGCCCTGGGCGCTGGTCATCGGCAGGCAGGCTTCCACTGCCGCGGAGACGCAGTTGTTGAGGTCGATCTCCTGGAGCCGCAGCTCCACCTTGCCGAGCTCGAGCCGCGACACGTCGAGCAGGTCGTCGACCAGCCGCGCCATGTGGCGCGTCTGCTTGTCGATCATGGTGCGGCACTTGAGCAGCAGCGCATCCTTGATCTCGAGCCCGTTCATCAGGTAGACCGCGTTGCGCACGGGTGCCAGCGGATTTCGCAGCTCGTGGGCGAGCATCGCGAGGAACTCGTCGCGCTGGTGGAGGGCCCGCGAGCGGTCGGCGAGAAGGTCGCGCACCTCGAACTGCCGCGCCCGGGCGCGCAGCGCGACGTTCACGGCCGAGACCAGCGCCACGGGATGAAGCGGCCGCTGCAGCAGGGTGATGTTCCCCGAGTGGGGGAAGACCCGGTCGACTAGCGCGTTGAGCGATGTCTCGTGCCCGGCCACCACCAGCAGCGGCAGGTCGGACCAGGCGGGCTGCAGGTCGAGGGCGGTGCGAAAGTGCTCGACCTCGAAGTCGACCAGCGCCTCTTCGACCGCCACCAGGCATCCAAGGTCGTCGTAGGAATCGGTCGGCAGCTGGGCGAGCGAGGCGCTCACGCGCACTTCGAGCCCTTCGGCTCGCAGGAAGTGGGCCGCGTTGGCGCTGTCGGCCTCGTTGGGCGTGACGACGTCGACGCGCATGCCGCTGCGTGCCGTGCTAGAGGATGACACCGCGAGTCTCGAGCTCGCCGCCGACGAACCGCGGGACACCGGTCATGACGCCCTCGAAATCCACCAGCGGCTCGCCGATCACGATGCCCTTGGTGGACATGGTCAGGGCGCGGATGGTGTTCTCGTGCGGGCCGCTGCGCTTCTTGATGATCGAGACCGCCTTGTTGATGGCGCCCCGCGCCTCGAAGAAGCGCATCAGCATCACCGCGTCGGCGAGATAGCTCACGTCCACGGGCGCCCCCGTGTTGCCGATGAGGCCGTGCTGCGCGAGCACCATGATGGTGACGACCCCGCGCTGGTTGAGATAGCTGAGGAGCTCGTGCAGGTGCAGGTGCAGGAACTCCTCCTGCGGCATGGCGTTCACGTAGCCGTTGAGGCTGTCCAGCACCACCATGCGCACCCCGTTCTCGCTCACCGCGCGGACGATTTCCGCGGCGAGCTCGCCGGGCCCGATTTCGGCCGGGTCCACCTGGTGCACCTCGAGCATGCCGTTGGCGATATGCGCCTTGAAGCCAAGGCCGATCTCCTCGGCACGGTTGATCAGGATGCCGGTGGTCTCGTCGAAGGCGAAGTACAGGACCTTGTTGCCCGAGGATGCCGCCCTTGCCGCGAACATGCTGGCGACAGTCGACTTGCCGCTGCCCGCGGGGCCCATCAGGAGTGTGCCGGTGCCGGAGTCGAGGCCCCCGCCTACCAGGGTGTCCAGTTGCACGTTGCCGCTGGAGAATTTCTCGCGCTTCGGCGCGATCCCATGATCCGCGGCCACCAGCCGCGGGAACACCGTGATGCCGCCCGGCTTGATCACATAGTCGTGGTTGCCCTCGCGGAAGCGCGAGCCGCGCATTTTCACCACCGAGAGGTACCTGCGGTTGATGCCGAAGCGCAGCGGCACGATCTGCAGGCTGATCATCCCGTGCACGATGCTCTGCACCTGGCTGTCCTGCCCGGTGGCGCTGCGGTCGTCGAGCATCAGCACGGTGCAGTTCTGCTTCGAGAAGTGCTGCTTGAAGGCGAGGACCTGGCGCCGGTAGCGCAGCGGGTTCTGCGCCATGAGGCGCATCTCGGATAGCGAGTCGAGCACCATGCGGGCCGGCTTGATGCGGTCGAACTCCGCCACCAGCAGGGTGCTCAAGTTGTTCAGCTCGACCTCGGCCGGCTGGAAGAGCGTGTTCTGCGACTTGGAAGTAAGCGCGCTGTCCACCTGCGACAGCTCGATCACCTGGATGCCGTCGAGGGACCAGTCGTGGGAATCGGCCACGCTCTCCAGCTCGTCGCGCGTTTCGGAAAGCGTCACGTAGAGGCAGGTCTCGCCGCGTTTGACGCCCTCGAGGAGAAACTGGATGGCGAGCGTGGTCTTGCCGACGCCCGGCGTACCGTCCACCAGATACAGCCGCGGACCCGGCAGGCCGCCGAAAAGGATGTTGTCGAGCCCGGGGATGCCGGTGGGCGTGCGCTGCAGCGAACGTTTTTTCATTTATTCCTGCCTGGTCAGCTTTGCAAAAGGGCGACCGTTCCCACCCCGCCGTCGGCACAGATGGACACCACCGCGCGCTTCCCCGTTCCCATGGCCGCAAGCTCCTTGACCGCTTGGGAGAGGATGCGGGCACCCGTCGCGCCGAACGGATGGCCGATCGCCACGCTGCCGCCGTTGGGGTTGAGGCGCTCCCAGGGGAAGCGCCCGAGGCGTGCATCGATGCGCACCTTCTCCCGCAGGAAGTCCTCGCTCTCCAACGCCGCCACGTTGCAGAGCACCTGCGCCGCGAACGCCTCGTGGATCTCCCAGAGGTCGATGGCGTCGAGCGTGAGTCCCTGCCGCGCGAGCATTCGCGGGATGGCATACGCCGGCGCCATCAGCAGGCCTTCGTGGAACACGTCCACGGCGGCGAGCTCGCGGTCCACCAACCGCACGCGGGGGCGATCCGCCGGGATGCGCGCGAGGCCCGCTTCGCTCGCGACCCAGACACCGGCAGCACCATCGGTGAGGGGCGAGGCATTCCCCGCGGTGATGGTGCCCTTGCCGCTGGCGCGATCGAACGCGGGCTTGAGAGAGGCGAGCTTCTGGGCGGAGCTGTCGGCACGCGGCACGCCGTCCCTGGCCGAGCCCTCGACCGGCACCACCAGGTCGTCGAAGAAACCTGCGGCGAGCGCCCTCACGGCGCGCTGGTGCGAATCGAGGGCGATGCGATCCTGGTCGGCGCGCGCGATGTTCCACTGCTTCGCCATCTCCTCGCAGTGCTCGCCCATGCTCTTGCCGGTGGCGCGGTTCTTCACCGCCGGCACGTGGAGGCGGACGTCCGCCGCGCGCAGCTCCACCAGGCGGTCGATGCGCTCGCCCAGCGTGCGCGCCTGCGACACGCGCCGGATGACGTCCGAAAGTCCCTGCCGAAGTCCGATCTGCACGCGGCTCATGCTCTCGGCGCCGCCGCACAGCGCGACGTCGATGCCGTCGCCCAGCATGCCCGCGGCCTGGAACACCGCCGCCATGCTGGTGGAGCAGGCGAGCACGGTGGAGAACGCCGGAATCGCAGGGTCCAGGCCCCCTTGCACCACGATCTCGCGCGCGATGTTGCTCCAGCCCAGGTTGGGGGCGACCGTACCCCACACCATGAGGTCAGGCCGGTCGCCCGGGGCGAGCTGCGCGGCCATGGCTTTGGCCACGGGCACCGAAAGCGAAAGCGCATCGAGCTTGCGAAGCGGTCCGTCGACGCGTGCGAACGGGCTGCGCAGGCCCGCGGCGAGCCAGGTGGGAGCGAGGGTCATGGCGTGAGCTTAAACCGATCGTCCGGCTCGCCGGGCACGCCGAGGGCGGGCTGGCCATATCCCTCGCGCGCGCGCCAGCCGGGGTACTTGAGGACCATGTTGTTGAGCATGCCGCCGGTGTCGAATTCGAGCGTGCGGCCGGGGTGCTTCGCGCGCCATTCCTGCATCAGGCTGGGACCGGTGCGATACCAGGCGACCTTGTCGAAGGTCCAGCCCTTCAGGCTCTGCCAGCGCCAGCCGGTCTCGCGCATCGCCGGCCACAGCGCATCGGAGTGGCGGATGTTGCCCTCGGGATCCAGCAGCCACATCTCGCGGCCGAGCACGTCGCCGAAGATGAAAAGCCGCCCGTCGCGCAGCTCGAATTGCGTCGGGTCGCTGCCGAGCTTCACGTTGTACGCGATGCCGTTGGAGCAGAAGGCGCCGTACTGCGGCTCGAACTTCGCTGGGGCGGCGCTGAATGCGCTGCGATGCTCAGGAGTCGCGAAGTAGTAGGTGCGCCCCTCGTGGGTCGCGGCGAGCGTGTGGGTGCCGCGCACCGGCTTCTTGTCGGTGAAGTAGGCCACCGGGTCGTAGCCCAGCAGCATCAGCTGCTCGCCGCGGCTGGTCTCGATGGTGGCGTGGGTGGTGCCGCAGCCCGACAGGACGATCGCCACTGCGGCGGCAGTGGCAATCGAAGCCCAGGTGCGGTGGCGTGCTATTTCCATGGTGTCTCTCCGTGCTGCTGCTCGAAGCGCTCGCGGTCGCGGCGGAAGCTTTCCTCCAGCTCCTCGCGGCCCGCCTTCGCGGCAGCCATGTAGCGGGTTTCGTCCTGGTAGACCGCGAGCTGCGATTCCACCGTGGCCTGGTTGTGGCGCCGGAATACGTCCGCCATCTCGCGGGCGCGGTAAGGGTCCATGCCGAGGGCGACGAGCGCGGAGCGCCCGGCACGCAATGCGGACTCGAACGTCTCGCGCTCGATCACGTCCACGCCGCGCATGCGCAGCTCCAGGTAATGCGACACGTTGCGGGCGCGGCTCACGATCTTGAGATCCGGGAAGTTCTGCCGCACGCGATCCACGAGCGCGATGCTCTCTTCGACGCCGTCGATCGCATTCACCAGCAGGCGCGCCTTCGCGGCGCCCGCGGCCTGCAGCAGGTCGAGGCGCGTCGCGTCGCCGTAGAAGACGCGGTAGCCGAACTTGCGCAGCGCCTCGATCTGGTCCGGATCGTGGTCCAGCACTACGGGGCGGATGTCGTTGGCGAGCAGCAGGCGCCCGACGATCTGGCCGAAGCGCCCGAAGCCCGCGATGATCACCGGGCCGGTCGCGTCGATGGTGTCCGCCTCCCGCTCCTGCTCCGCGCGGCGGCAGATGAAGCGGTCGTGCGCGATGAGCAGGAGGGGCGTGGCCGCCATCGACAGCGCCACCACGATGGTGAGCAGCGCTTCCTCGCCGGGCGCGAGCAACCCCGCCACGCGTGCCGATCCGAACACCACGAAGGCGAACTCCCCGCCTTGCGACAGCAGGAAGGCCATCAGCCAGCGCTGACGCTCGTTCACGTCGAGGAGCCGCGCGGTGAGCCATAGCGCGCCGATCTTCAGCGCCAGGAACCCCACCAGCATCGCGGCCACGGCGCCTGGCCTCGACGCGAGCAGGCCGAAATCGATCGTCATGCCCACCGAAATGAAGAAGAGGCCCAGCAGCAAGCCCTTGAAGGGCTCGATATCCGACTCGAGCGCGTGGCGGAACTCCGAATCCGCCAGCAGCACGCCGGCGAGGAAGGCGCCCAGCGCCATGGACAGGCCCGCGAGCGACACCAGCTCCGCGATGCCGACCACCAGCAGCAGCGCGAACGCGGTGAACAGCTCGCGCAGCCGGATGCGCACGATGATGCGCAGCAGCGGGCGGGTGAGGTAGCGGCCGATCACCACCACCCCTGCGACCGCCGCCGCCGCGATCAGAAGGCGCATGCCGAACGACGGGCCGCCCGCGGCCGCCGGCGCCTCGGCGAGCAACGGCACCATGGCGATCAGCGGGATCGCCGCGATGTCCTGGAAGAGCAGGATGCCGAAGGCGGAGCGCCCGGTCGGCGTCGCGATCTCGTTCCTCTCCGTCATGGTCTGCACCGCGATCGCGGTCGAGGACAGCGCCAGCGCGAGCCCGGCGACCAGCGCGGTCTGCCAATCGAAGCCGTAGAGGTAGAGCGCCCCACCGATCGCCACTCCGCAGAGCGACATCTGCAGCGCCCCGCCGACGAAGACCTCCTTCCTCATCGCGAGCAGCCGGCGCGAGTCGAGCTCGAGGCCTATCACGAACAGCATCAGCACGACGCCCAGCTCGGCGAGCACCTTGGTCGCGCCCGACTCGGCCACGAGCTTGAGCCCCCAGGGACCCACCAGGGCGCCGGCGATGAGGTATCCCAGCACCGAGCCCAACCGCAAGCGCGCCGCGATCGGCACGCAGATCACCGCGGCGGCGAGATAGATGAGGGCTTCCTTCATTTCGCGGGCACCGCGCCGATTTCCGCGACGCGCGCACGGAAGAGCGACGCCTCGTGGCGCAGGGCCGCGTCGTCGAGCGCCTGGGCTTCGTGGAGGACGTACGGCTGCTGCCAGCGCATTCCGCAATAGCGCGCGGTCATCTCCACGGGCGCCGCGAACGCGGCGAACGCATGCCCGTGCACGCCGCCCTCGCGGTATTCGCCGCGCCCGGTGGTGGTGGCCCAGAGGCACGGCTTGCCTTCGAGCGCTGCGCGTCCCTCGCCCCCGGCGCCGAAGTCCGTGAGCAGGACCGCGTCGAACCAATGCTTGAGGAGCGCGGGCACCGAGTACCAGTAGAGCGGATGCAGCCATACCACCGCCCGCGCGCGGGCGAGCGCCGCGTGCTCGGCCCGGGCGTCGATGTCGAAGTCGGGATAGAGCTCGTAGAGCCGGCGCACCTCGGTGCCGCCGAGCCCGTCGAGGGCGGAGAGCAACGCGGCCGTCGCGCGCGAGCGGCGCGGGTAGGGGTGTGCGTGGATGATCAGAACCACTGGCGCCTCGCGCCGTGCTCGAGGACGAGGCCCGCGAACACTGCCGCCCCCACCCAGTTGTTGTGCTTGAACGCCTGGAAGCAGCCTTCGCGCGAGCGGCCGCGGATCAGGAGGAACTGGTAGGCCGCCAGCGCCGCCGCAACCGCGATGCCGCCGTAGTACAGCATGCCGTAGCCCTGCCCGACGCCGATCCAGGCCAGCATGCCGATGAAGATCGCGTGGCACGCCATCACCGCCGCCACGTCGAAGCGGCCGAAGAGGATCGCCGCCGTTCGGATGCCGATGCGGCGATCGTCGTCGCGATCCACCATGGCGTACTCGGTATCGTAGGCAATGGTCCAGAACACGTTCGCGGCCAGCAGCGCCCAGGCGACCGGCGGCACCTGGTTCAGCAATGCCGCGAAAGCCATCGGGATGCCGAAGCCGAACGCGAGGCCGAGGAATGCCTGCGGCATCCAGAAGAAGCGCTTGGTGAAGGGGTAGACGATCGCGATCGCGAGCGCCACGAACGAGAGCTGGATCGTGAGCCGGTTGAGGCTCCACACCAGCGCGAACGCGCACAACGCGAGCCCTGCCGCGATGGCGAGCGCTTCCCAGGTGCGGATGGCCCCCGTGGCGAGCGGCCGGCCGCGGGTGCGCTCCACCTGGGCATCGAAATGCCGGTCGGCCACGTCGTTCATCGCGCAACCCGCGGAGCGCATGAGCACCGTGCCGAGCACGAAGATCCACAGCACCATCCGGTCGGGCCAGCCGAAGGAGGCGATCCACAACGCCCATAGCGTCGGCCACAGCAGCAACAGGATGCCGATGGGCTTGTCGAGGCGTAGCAGTTTCTCGTAGGCGTCCAGCCGCGCGAGGAGTGCACTCATGCCTTCAGGAAGAACTTGCGCGTGCCGAGCCAGCGGTCGACGTGGCGCGACACCGCGGGCGACCTGGCCGCGATCATCTCGTCGGCAGCCGTGCGCGCGGCCTCGAGGAGGTCGGTATCGCGCTCGAGGTCGGCGAAGCGCAGCAGCGGCGCCCCGCTCTGGCGCGAGCCCAGATACTCGCCGGGACCGCGCAGGTGCAGGTCCTGGCGCGCGATCTCGAAGCCGTCGTGGTTCTCGTAGATGATCTTCAGGCGCGCTCGCGCGGTCTCGGACAGCGGTTGATAGTAAAGCAGTATGGCGAGGCTCTGTTGCGAGCCGCGGCCCACGCGCCCGCGCAGCTGGTGCAGCTGCGAAAGCCCCATGCGCTCGGCGTGCTCGATCACCATCAGCGTCGCGTTGGGCACGTCCACGCCGACCTCGATCACCGTGGTCGCCACCAGCAGCTGGATCCGCTTCGCCTTGAAGTCGGCCATCACCTGGGCCTTCTCCGCCGGCTTCATGCGCCCGTGCACCAGCCCTACCGCCAGGTCCGGGAAGGTGGTCTTCATCGCTTCGAACGTATCGATGGCGGTCTGCAGCTGCAACGCCTCGGACTCCTCGATCAGCGGGCATACCCAGTAGGCCTGCGCGCCGTCACGGCAGCTTTCGCGGATGCGGGTGATGACGTCGTCGCGACGCTCCTCGGCGACCAGCTTCGTCAACACCGGCGAGCGTCCCGGCGGCAGCTCGTCGATCACCGTGACGTCCAGGTCCGCGTAATAGCTCATCGACAGCGTGCGCGGAATGGGTGTGGCGCTCATCATCAGCTGGTGGGGTTCGCCCTCCCCCTTCCCCGCGAGCGCGAGCCTCTGTTCCACCCCGAAGCGATGCTGCTCGTCGACGATGGCGAGCCCGAGCTTCGCGAACGCCACGTCGTCCTGGAAGAGCGCATGGGTGCCGATGGCGAGCTGCGTCTCGCCCGAGGCGATGGCCGCGATGGCGAGCTTCTTCTCGCGCGCCTTCATGCTTCCCGCGAGCCAGGCGATCCTCACGCCCAGCGGCTCGAGCCAGTGCTTGAGCTTGAGGTAGTGCTGCTCGGCGAGGATCTCGGTGGGCGCCATCAGCGCCGCCTGCCAGCCGTTCTCGATCGTCTGCACCGCGGCGAGCGCCGCCACCAGGGTCTTGCCGCTGCCCACGTCGCCCTGGAGGAGCCGCCGCATCGGGTGCGTCTGCGCCAGGTCCTTCGAGATCGATGCGTGGGCCTGGCGCTGCGCGCGCGTGAGCGTGAACGGCAGGGACTTCACCAGCGCGTTGGTGAGCGTGTGGACGTCGGGCAACGCGGGCGCCACCTTCCTGCGCCGGTCGCGGTAGGCGATGCGCATCGCGAGCTGCTGCGCGAGGAGCTCGTCGAACTTGAGGCGCCGCCAGGCGGGATGCGTCCGCTCATCCAGGCTTGCCGCGTCCACCTTGGGCGGCGGCCGATGCAGGAAGAGCACGCTTTCGCGGAAGCCGCCGAGGCGCAGCTTCGCCAGGCGCTTCTCGTCCAGCGTGTCCTCGAGCGCGAGCGCGTCGAGCGCATCCTCGATCTTCGCGCGCAGCACCGACTGCGACAGCCCCGCGGTGGTGGGATAGACCGGCGTGAGCGACTTCGACAGCGGCGCGCCCTTCTCCACCACGCGGTAACGCGGGTGTACCATCTCGTCGCCGAACAATCCCGGGCGCACCTCGCCGAACGCGCGGATGCGCCGCCCCTCATGGAACTGCTTCACCTGGCTGGGATAGAAGTTGATGAAGCGCAGCCACAGCTCGCGCTCCCCATCGCCGAGCTTGACCACCAGCATCTTCCGCGGGCGATACTTCACGTCGGACTCGAGCACCTCGCCTTCGACCAGCGCGGGGATGCCGGGACGCACGTCCTTCAGCGGCGTGAGGCGGGTCTCGTCCTCGTAGCGCAACGGGAGGTGCAGCGCCAGGTCCAGCTTGCCGCGGATGCCGAGCTTCTCGAGCAGCTTCTCGATGCCGTCGCGGGGCGCGACGCTGGCGCGGGCGGCGGGCAAATTCGCGTCAGGGCTTCGCGGTGGCCACGGCCGCCTGCACGGGCGCCTCGGACTCCTCGCGCGCCCCCATGTACATGACCGCGTCGATCTCGACCTGCGCGCCGCGCGGCAGCGAAGCGACGCCGATCGCCGCGCGCGCCGGATAGGGCTCGTTGAAGTATGCCGCCATCACCTCGTTCACCTTGGCGAAATTGGCGAGGTCGGTCAGGTACACCGTGACGCGCGCGACACGGTCGAAATCGCCACCGGCTTCGCGACACACGGCGCGGAGGTTGTCGAACACGCGGCGGATCTGCGCCTCGATGTCGCCCTCCACGAGCTTCATGGATTTGGGATCGAGAGGGATCTGGCCGGAGAGGTACACCGTGTCGCCGGCGCGTACCGCCTGTGAGTAGGTGCCGATGGCGGCGGGGGCTTCGGGGGTGGTGATGGAGCGCATGGGTAATTGGGCCCCCGCCTGCACGGGGGCGACAAGCCTCTATTGTTTTTTCTTGATCCGCGAAATCCGCACCACCTCGGGGATCCGCCGCAGGCGGCGGAAGACGTGGGCGAGGTGCATGCGGTTCTTCACCTGGATGGTGAAGAAGATGGTGGTGTAGGCCTGGCTCGCGCGCTGCTCGGTCTCGATGTGGTCGATGTTGGAGTCGGCCTCGGAGACTTCGGCCGCCAGCCGCGCGAGGACGCCGCGCGTGTTCTGCGCAGTGAGTCGCACGTTCACGTCGAACAGGCGATCGGGCGAGGGATCCCACTGCACGTCGACCCACTTCTCGGGATCGAAGTGGAAGGGATGGATCGCGGGGCAGTCGTGGGTGTGCACCACCAGGCCCTGGCCCTTCTTGATCTGCGCGATGATCGGGTCGCCGGGGATCGGCCGGCAGCAGGGCGCCAGCTGGATCGCGAGCCCCTCGGTGCCGCGGATGGTGATCGAGTCGAGGCGCTGGTCGCCCGCCGCCGTGGGGGCGTCGATCGCGAGCAGCTTCTTCGCCACCACCACCGCGAGGCGCTTGCCGAGGCCGATGTCCGCCATCACCTCCTCACGCGTCTTCGCGGCGTCGCCCTTGAAGAAGTGCGTCCAATGCGAATCGCCGATCTCGTCGGGATTGGCCTTGAGCGAGCGGACCGCTTGAACCAGCAGCAGCTCGCCCACCTCCGCGGATTCGGCGAGCTGCATGGTCTTCAGGTAATGGCGGATGTGGCTGCGCGCCTTGCCGGTGGCGACGTACGAGAGCCATACCGGGTTGGGGCGCGCCTGCGGATCGGTGACGATCTCGACGCGGTTGCCGTTGCGAAGCCGCGTGCCGAGCGGCACCGGCTCGCCGTCCACCTTGGCCGAGATGCAATGGTTGCCGACGTCGGTGTGCACCGCGTAGGCGAAGTCGATGGGGGTCGCGCCCTTGGGCAGCGCGAAGATCTTCCCCTTGGGCGAGAACACGTAGACCTCGTCGGGGAAGAGGTCCACCTTGATGTGCTCGAGGAATTCCAGCGCGTCGCCGGATTCGCTCTGGATTTCCAGCAGCGACTGCAGCCACTGGTGGGTCTTGAGCTGGACTTCCTTGGTGCCCTCCTCGAGGCTCTTGTAGATCCAGTGCGAGGCGACTCCCGCCTCGGCGACCTTGTGCATGTCCGCGGTGCGGATCTGGATCTCGATCGGCATGCCGAACGGGCCGAAGAGCGTGGTGTGGAGCGACTGGTAGCCGTTCGCCTTGGGGATGGCGATGTAGTCCTTGAACTTGCCCGGGATCGGCTTGTAGAAGGTGTGCAGCGCGCCCATGGGCACGTAGCAGCTGGCCACGTCGGGCACGATGATGCGGAAGCCGTAGATGTCGAACACCTCGGAGAACGAGATGTTCTTCTCCTGCATCTTCTTGTAGATGGAGGAGATGTGCTTCTCGCGGCCCGTCACCTGGGCCTCGACCTTGAATTCCTTGAGGCGCGCCTGGATGGCGTCCTGGATCTTGCCGACGGCGTCGCGCCGGTTGCCGCGCGCCTTCTTGAGCGCCTTCTCCAGCACCTTGAAGCGCGTGGGATGGAGGTAATGGAAGCCGAGGTCCTCGAGCTCGTAGTAGAGCGCGA
>DATLEL010000220.1:0-5180 GCA_035525255.1 Usitatibacter sp. | reverse complement strand
AGCTCGTAGACGTTGGTCGCGCACACCGACTGCGCCGCGGTCCCGGGCTGCGCGGCGGAAGTGAGCACCTCGACCAGCGCATGCACCGCGACGCTGTTTCCGTCGAACTTGCGTAGCTCGGTGGCACGCACGCGCAGCTGTGCCGCGCCGCCCGCGAAGATCTGCGCCCAGCTATCGCGCACCGCGTCGAAGCCCGTGAGCCGCGGCCCGCGCGGATGCACGCAAACGATGTCGGGGCTCTCCGCCCATACCGCCATCATGGCCGCGAGATCGCCGCGCTCGAATGCCTCGTAGAAGGCGGTCTCGGCGTCCTCGGGCGTGGGAAAGAGCTTGGCGCGGCGCGTGGGCATGGAGGTCGGGAGAAATGCGAGCCGATCATACCAAAGGCATAATTGCACTCCTCCCGCCCCATCCCGATCCCCACCGAATCCATGCCCAAATTCTTCGTGAACGGCGAAGCCGTCGATTTCCGCGGCGCGCCCGATACCCCTCTCCTCTGGGTGCTGCGCGACAACCTCGCGCTCACCGGCACCAAGTTCGGTTGCGGCATGGCCCAGTGCGGCGCCTGCACCGTGCACCTGGACGGCGAGCCGGCGCGCGCGTGCGT
Source organism: Usitatibacter sp. (assembly GCA_035525255.1). Lineage (GTDB taxonomy): Bacteria > Pseudomonadota > Gammaproteobacteria > Burkholderiales > Usitatibacteraceae > Usitatibacter. The sequence goes on along the minus strand of DATLEL010000220.1, from coordinate 4,573 downwards.
GACGCCCGCCTCGGCGCTCGAAGGCAAGCGCGTGGTCACCATCGAGGGCATTACCAAGACTTCGCAGGCGCGAGTCGCGAATGCAGTGCAGGCGGCGTGGGTCGACAAGGACGTGGTGCAGTGCGGCTATTGCCAGTCGGGCCAGGTGATGAGCGCCGTGGCGCTGCTGCGCAAGAACGCCGCGCCCAACGACGCCGACATCGACAGCGCCATGAGCGGCAACATCTGCCGCTGCGGCACCTACCAGCGCGTGCGCGAGGCGATCAAGGCTGCCTCTGCCAACCTGAAGAAGAAGGCCTGAGCCATGAGACCCGATTCCGCTCCCGTTCCTTCGCCCGGCCGCCGCGCATTCCTCGCCGCCAGCGGCGCGCTGGTGATCTCGTTCTGGCTGCCGCTCGCCGGCGGACGCCGCGCGTTCGCGCAGGGCGCGGCCGCGAAGCCGGTGAACCCGAACGCCTTCCTGCGCATCGGCAAGGATGGCTCGTGCACGGTGTTCGTGAAGCACCTCGAATTCGGCCAGGGCGTCACCACGTCGCTGCCGATGCTGGTGGCCGAGGAGCTCGAGTGCGATTGGACCCGTGTGCGCGCGGAGCTCGCACCCGCCGGCGCCGAGTACGCGCACACCATGTTCGGCATGCAGATGACCGGTGGCTCCTCGAGCGTGGTCAACTCATACGACCAGCTGCGCACCGTGGGCGCCCAGGCGCGCACCATGCTCATGCAGGCCGCAGCCGATCAATGGAAGGTGAAGCTCGCCGACGTGCGCGCCGAGAAGGGCTTCGTGACCGGGCCCGGCGGCAAGCGGCTTTCCTACGGGCAGCTTGCCGAGGCGGCGGGACGCCTCGCCGTGCCGGAGAAGGTCTCGCTCAAGGAGCCCAGGGACTTCCGCATCATCGGCAAGCCCACGCGCCGCCTCGACTCCATGGAGAAATCCAGCGGCCGCGCGCAGTTCGGCCTCGATTTGCAGCGGAACAATCTCCATACCGCGCTGGTGCTGCATCCGCCGGTGTTCGGCGCGCGCCTCGATTCCTTCGAGGCCGAGAAGGTGAAGTCGATCCCCGGTGTCACGCACGTGGTGCAGCTCACCAATGGCGTGGCGGTGGTGGCGAAGAACTACTGGGCCGCTAAGCGCGGCCGCGAGGCGCTCGAGGTGAAGTGGGACCTCGGCTCGAATGCGACGCTGTCTTCCGAGGCGCTTTCGAAGCAATTCCGCGAGACGGCGCAGGCACCCGGGGGCAGGGTCGCGAAGAAGGCCGGCAATGCCGAGGCGATGAAGGCATCCGCCAAGACGCTGGTCGCCGAGTACGAGGTGCCGTTCCTCGCGCATGCGCCGATGGAGCCGCTCAATTGCACGGTGGAGTTGCGCGCCGATGGGGCGGAGATCTGGGTGGGCTCGCAATTCCAGGGCGTCGACCATGCCGCGGCGGCGAAGACTCTCGGCCTCGACCCCTCGAAGGTGAAGCTCAACACCATGCTCGCGGGCGGCGGCTTCGGGCGGCGCGCCAACCCCGTCTCCGATTACATCATCGAGGCGTGCGAGGTCGCGAAGGCGGTGAAGGTGCCGGTGAAGACCGTGTGGTCGCGCGAGGACGACATCCGCGGCGGCTTCTACCGGCCGATGTACGTTCACCGTGTCGAGGTGGGCCTCGATGCGCAGGGCAAGATCGCTGCGTGGAATCACGCGATCGTCGGGCCCTCCATCGTCGCGGGGACCCCCTTCGAGGGGATGATGGTGAAGGAGGGTGTCGACCCCACGTCCACCGAGGGCGTCGCCGACTCGCCCTACGACATCCCCAACATGCAGGTGACGCTCCACACCGTGAACCCCGGCGTGCCGGTGCTGTGGTGGCGCTCCGTCGGCCATTCGCACACCGCGTTCGTGATGGAGACGATGGTCGACGAGCTCGCCACGTCGAGCGGCAAGGACCCGGTGGCGTTCCGGCGCGAGATGCTGGCGAAGCATCCCAAGCTGCAGCGCGTGCTCGACCTCGCGGCTTCGAAAGCGGGTTGGGGCTCGCCCCTTCCCGCGGGGCGCGCGCGGGGCATCGCGGTGCACGAGTCGTTCGGCAGCGCATGCGCGCAGGTGGCGGAAGTGTCGCTCGATGGCAACAACGTGCGCGTGCATCGCGTGGTCGCGGCTTTCGATTGCGGCCTGGTGGTGAATCCACTCACGGTGGAGGCCCAGTTGCAGAGCGCCGTCGCATTCGGGCTCTCCGCGGCGCTGCATGGGCGCATCACGTTCAAGGACGGCCGCGTGGAGCAGTCCAACTTCCACGATTACCCGGTGCTGCGCATGAACGAGATGCCGCGGGTGGAGGTCCACCTGGTGGGCGGTGACAAGCCCACCGGCGTGGGCGAGCCGGGGACTCCACCGATCGCGCCTGCGGTGGCCAACGCGCTCTTCGCGTTGACCGGCAAGCGGGCGCGGACGCTTCCCCTGGACACCATGCGCTGGAGTTGAGCCGCGGCATTGAAATTGCATGGTTCGGCTCCATGTAGCTCGCGAGGCAAGCATGCAACCCAAGACCATCAGCACCTGGCAGAAAGCACTGTGGAAATTCGTGACCAATCCGACGGTGGAAGTAGTGGCCGCGATCGCCGTGGTGCTGGTGGCGGCGTGGGTGGTGGTCCAGACGGACGTGGACCTCAGGCACCATCAGCGCCCCTTTCCCGTGCCTTTCGATCAAAAGTAGTGCGCGCGGCCGCCCTCGTGGCGGGCCTCGCGGTGGTGGGCGGCTGCGCCTACCTGTCGGAAAAGCAGGGCGAGCTCATCTTCCGCCCGTCCAAGGAAGCCTGGCGCGGCTACAGCAGCGAGCGCTATCCCTTCGAGGAGCACTGGATCCCGGTCGCCCAGGACCTCAAGCTGCACGCCTGGTGGCTGAAGGCCGAGGATCCCAACGCGCCGGCGATCCTCTACCTGCATGGCGCGCGCTGGAACCTCACGGGAAGCGTCACGCGCATCGAGCGCTGGAAGCAGCTAGGCTTCTCGGTGCTGGCGGTCGACTACCGCGGCTTCGGGCAGAGCAGCGACGTGACCCCGACCGAGGCGTACGCCTATGAGGACGCCGAGGCGGCGTGGGATTACCTGGTGCGGCTCTCGCCCTCGAAGCAGCGCTTCATCGTCGGTCACTCCCTGGGCGGCGCCATCGCGGCCGAGCTCGCGCACCGCCGTCCCGATGCGGCCGGCCTGGTGCTCGAGGCGACGTTCACTTCCGTGCGCGACATGATCGACCAGTCGCCGTGGAGCTTCCTGCCCGTCGGCCTCATCCTCACCCAGAAGTTCGACACGCTCTCCAAGATGGCCGAGCTCAAGATGCCGGTGCTCATCACCCACGGCACGCGCGACACCATCGTGCCGGTGGAGATGGGCGAGCGCCTCTTCGACGCCGTGAAGTCCCCCAAGCGCTTCATCAAGGTCGAGGGCGCCGGCCACCACAACCTCTCCGGCGTCGCTTTCGCCCAATACCGCGCGGCGCTCGCCGAGCTCTTCGGCCTCAAGCGCGCCTCCTAGATACACCCCGGTGTAACATTTCGCGATGCAGAGTCTCGACCTCGATGTGCTGGAACGCGCGCGCGATTGGCGCAAGGCGGGCCATCGCGTGTGGCTGCTGACGGTGGCGCAGACGTTCGGGGCGAGCCCCCGGCCGCCGGGATCGCTGGCGGCGATTCGCGATGACGGCATCCTCGTGGGCAGCGTCTCGGGAGGGTGCATCGAGGATGACCTGGTGGCGAGGCGCGACGAGTACGCCGGCCGCACGCCGCGCTTCGCTGCCTATGGCGTGAGCGCCGAGGAGGCGCAGCGCTTCGGGCTGCCATGCGGCGGCGAGCTCGAGGTGATCATCGAGCCCGAGGTCACGGTGGAGGAGCTCCAGTCGCTCCTCGATCGCATCGCCGAGGGACGCATCGTGGCGCGGCGCGTGGACTTGGCGAGCGGCGACTGGACACTCGACGCCGCCGGCGCGCTCGACGAATGCGAGCGCACCACCGAGCGCTTCACCAGCATCCACGGTCCCCATTGGCGCATGCTCATCATCGGCGGCTCGGAGATCGCGCATTACCTGGCCGAGGTCGCCGCGACCGTCGACTACCAGGTGTTCGTCTGCGATCCGCGCGAGGAATACCGGGCCGCATGGCGCGCGAAGGGCGCGAAGTGGGTCGACGGCATGCCCGACGACGCGGTCGTCGCCCTCCGCCCGGATGGCCACACCGTGGTGCTCACCGTCTCCCACGATCCCAAGCTGGACGACATGGCGCTGCTGGAAGCGTTGAAGAGCGATGCGTTCTACGTGGGTGCGGTGGGATCAGCGCGCACCAGCGCCGAGCGCCGCAAGCGGCTGGCCGACTTCGACCTCACGCCGCAGCAGGTAGCGCGCCTGCGCGGCCCCGTCGGCCTCGCCATCGGCTCGCGCACGCCGCCCGAGATCGCGCTCGCGATCCTCGCCGACCTCATCGCCTCCCGCAACGGCATCGTCCTCGAGAAAGCCGCCGCCGCCTCCACGCGCCGCCGGGCCTGACCCGCGCTTCTCGTAAGATAGCGGTCAATGAAATCGAGGAGAGATCCATGAATCGCCGC
>DATLEL010000190.1:0-9164 GCA_035525255.1 Usitatibacter sp. | reverse complement strand
GTGGATTCCCAGCACAGCGCGTCCGACACGCCAGGCAGCGCGGGCGAGAAGTCACCCAGGGCGGCCGTGGCACCGGCTTCTTCACGGTTGAAGTACGCGAACGAGATGGTCTCGCACGCGCCGTTGGCCGTGAACTTGTTGGTGAACGGGGTCAGGGCCGTACCGGCCGCGCCCGCGGACACGTAGAAGCTCTTCGTCGGGAACGTCATCACCCAATCGGTGTTCGAGCGGGTGGCGGTGTCCAGCGCGTACTCGTTGATGACCGACTGGTGCATCATCGTCGCGCTGACGGCGTCCTGGCCGGTCGTGAACGTCGAGCGGTAGATCGCCGTGCCGTTCGACTGGTTCGTGACGACCACGGAGACCGGGTCGGCGGAGCCGAGGTTCGACGTCTCGTCACCGGTGTCGGTGTAGTTCGGGAGCGCGCGGAAGTTCGCGAGAGCGACCGCGTTGCCACCGAAGTCGGCACCGTTGGCGACGTTGATGAGGGTGAACGAGCCAGCCAGGCCGCCCGTGGGGACGCCCTGCACAGCCGGGTTGCCGAGCAGGCTGCCCTGCACCGCGCCGCAGTTGGCGGGAACGCCAGCAGCGGTATGGGTGATGGCGGCGAGCAGCGGGGCGACGACAGTGGACATCTCGACGACTTCGACGTAGCCCTCGCGGGTGCGGTCGTTGCCGGAACCGGCCGCGTCGGAGTTCGAGCCGACGTAGGCGAAGTTACGGAAGTCCTGGCCGGTCGACGGGATCGGCGGGCTGGTGCACGAGGTGTCGCCGGTCACCAGGCGGGCGCCAACATCGGCACCCGTGCCATTGGCGGTCGGGACGATCGCGGCGGTCCACACGTCGTTCGGCGACATGAACAAGTTGAAGTCAAGGACTTCGCGGCTGTTCTTGCCTTCGCGGAAGCGAACCTTCAGCGCCTTGCCGCGGGTCGTGGTGTTCACGATCGACAGGTAGGTGTTGAAGGCGTTGCCGCCGGATTGCTGGACGGTGTAGTAGGGATAGACGAGCGCCTGACCAAGACCATTGGGGTCTTGGTACACGGCGTGCGCAGAGCCCGCGACGGCACCGAGGCCGCCAAGAACTGCGCAGGACAGCGCTTTTCTTTTGAAGGTATTCATGTTTTCGAAAACTCCTTTGTGAAAAGAAATACAGCTCTAGAGAGGTTGCAACGAGAAACTTTAACCCATGCGGGCGTTTTCTGACAAATCCTGTAGCAGTTGTCCTACACCCGTCATTTCAGGACGTACCACCAATTCCCTTGTTGCCTGATCCACGTCTCGGTCAAAGGGGTCTTCACTCGCAACCCTCTGGCCTTGTATTCGATTGAAACCTGCGCTTCGCAGGAATCTTCGCTGCCGCACTGCACCTGCTCGACCGTGGCCGACGTCCAGAAGCCGACCTTGATCTCGTTGCGGTAACCCTCCGCGGTGCGCACCGCCTTGCTGCCGGGGCTGAGGTACCCGTAGGCGGCCTCGACATTGCCCTTGACCAGTGCATCCCAGCGTTCCTGCGCGCGCGCCTTGACTATCTGTTCGGGGGGCTTGCTCTCGTGCACCGCGCATCCGGAAACCGACAGCACCAACCCGAACCCCGCGATGCCCCGCCACCTCGCAAAACTCACAGGCACAGCCATGCTCCTTGCACGCACAGTAGTGAACTTGGATACCCGCGTCAACAGAATTTGATTGTTTTCGCAACACGTGTTGCATGCTTGCAACACCAAGGTGCCAACGGGGGGTGAAATTCCTGAAAACTCAAGGTCATGCGACCGGTGCGTATCTTACCCGAAAAGGCCTCCCAGGAGGAATTATCGTACCGGGGCGGGGGGTGAATCCGGGGCAGGGGCAGTGGGACGTTTGGGCAGCAAACCTTCCAGGGCCGGCAGCTTGCGGCGCAGCTCGTCGGTGGCGTCCCGGGCCTGGGACACGTCGCTCACGATCCGCGGGGTCACGATCATCACCAGCTCGGTGCGGTTACGGCGCATGTGCTGGGAGCCGAAGGCGGCACCGATGATGGGGATCTTCGAAAGCAGCGGGATCCCGCTGGTGTCGCGGCCGCTGTTCTCCTGGATCAGGCCGCCCAGCACCACGGACTCACCGGAGGCCACCTGCACGCTCGTCTTGGCGTTGCGGGTGAGCACGTCGGGGTTCGGGTTGCCGGTAGGAGTAAGGCCGGGCTGGCTCACCTCCTGGTTGATCTCGAGCGTGACCATGCCGCCGGAGTTGATGCGCGGGGTCACTGCGAGCAACACGCCCGTCTCGAGATACTGGTAGCTGTTCACCACCCCGGTGCCCGTGCTCACGCCCGTCTGCGACTGCGTCTGCACCGAGATTCGGTTGCCGACCTTGATCTCGGCCTTCTCGTTGTCCAGCACCATCACCTGCGGCGAAGCCAGCACCTGCGTCTTGCCATCGGTGCCGAGCGCGTTCAGCACGGCACGGACCTCGGTACCGGTGAGGTTGATGAGCTGCAGGCCGGACGCATTGGCCACTGCGCCGGTGGGCGTCGCCGGCAACCCGGTCGGGCCGAGCGTGCGCAGCGCGCCCGAGGTGTTGTTGCGGCCGCGGATGAACCAGTCGATGCCGAACTGGAGGTCGTCGCTCAGGGTCACCTCGGCCAGCAGGACTTCCACCAGGACCTGCCGGCGCACGATGTCGAGCTTGCGGATGGCGTCCTGCACTACCTCGTAATCACCCGGGGAGGCCATGATCAGCAGCGAATTGGTTTCCTTGTCCGCGATCACCTTGACCTCGCCGGAGGTGCCGCCCGAGCCGCCCAGGGAGAAGGTGGCCGAGCTCGCCGGGGTGACACTGGTGGTCGTGGTCTGCGCCGGAGGCTGCCCGAAGGGGGTGCTGCGGATTTCCGCGGGGCGCTGGCCCGGCGCGAGGCTCGGCGCGGTGGTGGTGGTACGGCGCGCGGCGAACAAGTCGCCGATGAGTTGCGCCAGGTTCTCCGCCTTGCCGTTGCGAACCTGGTAGACGTAGAACTTCGAGCCGCCGCCGGTTCCGCCCGCCTGGTCGAGGCGGTCCATCCAGGTCTTGGCGATTTCGAGATATCGCGGTTGGGTAGTGACCACCAGCAGCGAGTTGAGTCGCTCGATGGGGATCACGCGCACCACGCCGGCCAGCGGTCCCTGGGCCCCGGGCCCGAAGATCTTGTCGACGTCGGCCATGAGCGACTTCACGTCGGCGCTTTTCACAGGGAAGAGGCCTACCGAGTACCCCGCCAGCCAATCGACGTCGAAGAGCTCGACGGCATCCACGAGATGGCGCAGCTCGCGCTGCGTGCCGGCGAGGATCACGAGATTGCGCGTCTCGTCGATGCGCACCGTGTTGTCCGCGGCGAACGGCTCCAGCAGCTTGGCCATCTCGCGCGCGCCGACGAACTTCACCGGCACCACGACCACCGAAAAGCCCTGGGGCAGCGGCTGGGTCGCGCCGCCCAGCTGGGGCGACACCGAACCGCGTACCGCCGCGACGGGGAGGATCTTGTAGATGCCTTCCTCGCGCACGATGGCCGCATTGTTCTGCCGCAGCAGCATTTCGAGCGTCGGCAGGAGATCCTTCATGCCGATGGGCTTGATGGTGCGGAAAGTCACGGTCCCCGCCACGGCCGGATGCACCGTGTACGACTGCTTGAGGTAATCCCCGAGGATGACCTTGGCCACCTCGCGCACGTCGAGGCCTTCGAAGTTGAGGCTCGCCTCCTCCGGACCCGGCGGCGGGGTGCGATCCACGGGCCGCGGGTTCACGAAGACGCCGGTGCCCTGGTAGATCTTGGCCTGGGGAATCGGCTCCTGCACCGGACCCGGCGCCTGCGGGCCGAACGGCTGCACCGCCACGGGCGCAGCGGTGGCCTTGGGCGCCTCGCCCCGCATGCTGGGCGGCAGGATGGAGCATGCCCCGAGCGAAACCGCGGCGATGAGCGCCATGGCCCGGCGAAGGGAATCGGCAATGCGAGGGGCGGCGATTTTCATGGTCATTGGGTCTGCTGTTGGGCACGGCGGATGCGGCGGCGCTCGAGGAGCTCTTCGGGCGTCATGGGAGCAGCGGGTGTGACGGGCGGGTTCGCTGGATTGACCGCGCCACCCATGGGGCCCATGGGGCCGCCCTGGGGAGGCGCCGCCGCGATCGGTGCTGCGCCCGGTACTGGAGGCGCGCCCGGCGGGGGCGCGCTGCGTTGCGGAACGTTGACGGTCGCGGCTGCGGGCGGGGCCGCGGGCGCCGAGGGCGGCCCGAACGGTCCCTGCGCGGCCACCGCGGCTGCGGGAGGAGCGCCCGGCGCTCCCGGCTGCCCCGGCGCACCGCCTGCCTTCTGGACCGTGAGACTCATGGTTTCGTTCTCGGGTCCGGCGGCGAGGGTCACGGATTCGCGCTCGATCTCGGAAACCTTGAGGCCATTCACTTCCTTGCCCTTCTCGACACGATGGATGCGGCCGGTGGACTTCTCCCGCAGCATCGCGATACGCGTGTCGCCGGCGGTGATCACGCCCAGCAGCACGAACTGGCCGCGCTGGATCGCGGGCTGCGCCGCCGCGACGACGGGTGGCGCGGGCCGGCGCGTGGGCGAGAAGAGCGGACGGGCGGTGGTCTCGGGGTAAGCCTGCTCGGGCGAAGCGGCTGCCATGGGCGGCAGGAGCTTCGCCTCGGCCGGCACGGCCTTGCGTGAAGTCCCCGAGGGCACCCTGGGTCCTCCCATGGAGACTTCCACCGCGAGCACGGCGGCAAGGACCAGGGCGAGGAGCCCGAGCACCGCGAGGACCGGATTGCGCCTGAGGGAGCCCATCAGGAGCCCACCAACGCGTATCCGGTCACGTCCAGCGTGACGAACATGTCGGGCTCCTGTCCGGGACCGGGCTTGTGGTTCGCCGGCACCTGCGAGCGGATCATCATGTTGTCGACGAAAAGGAACGGCGTGTTGCCCTCGATCGTGGCGATGATCTTGCGCAGCGCGAAGATGTTGGCGGTGAGCTGCACGTTGACCGTGACCTGGCGATAGCGCCCCTCGTCGCGCGACGATGGCGCCTGCATGGTGATGAGGCGCCCGCCGTTGGACTCGACGATGGCGCGTACGGCCTCCTGGGCCTCGGCCGCCGAGAACGCGGCGGCGCCGCTGCGCAGGAAGAACTTGCGCGACTCCTTGCCGCGCATCGCCTCCAGCTGCTTCGTCACCTCCGGGCGCGTCGAGGCGATGCGGCGATAACGATCGAGCTTGTCGAGGTTCTCGTGCATGGCGGCGTCGTAGTAGCGGTGCCGCATCCATACCGGCACGGCGACCGCCGCGATGGCCAAGACGATCGCCAGCACCAGCAGGCCGATGGCGAGGCGGCGGCTGCGGTCGGGGCTCAGGTTCGCGATGGCCATGCTATTTGCCCGGCGCCGTCTTGGGCGCGGCCTTGGGATCGGGCTTGGCGTCGGCCTTCGGCGGTGCCGCGGGCGGCGGGACCGGTTCCAGCTTCGCGGCGGGCGTCCCGGGAGGTGCAGTAGGCGGCGCAACCGGCGCGGCAGGAGCGGGTGCGACAGGGGCCGCGGCTGCTTCGGTGATGCCACGCGCCTCGGGTGCCGGGCGCGGGCGAACTTCCGCCGCGATCATGAAGCGCTCGGTGTTGGGAAGCGTTCCGCGCGTGACCGTCCCGCGAGGCGCGGCATTCTGCAGCAGCTGCGATTGCTCGAGGATCTCGATCAGCCGCGACGACGAGACCGTCTCGCCGGTGATCTGCACCTCGCGCGTCTTGCCCGACTGCTTCAGGTCGAATTGCTGCACCCAGGTGTTGTCGGGGAGCAGGCGCGAAACATCCTCCACGTAAGCAAGCACCGAGTGCGCGCCGTGCTTGCGCGCGAGAAGGAAGTTGTAGTCGGTCACCTGGCGCTCGAGCTCGCGCGCCACCGTGTCCGTGGATGCGGCCTCCACCTGCGCCCGTGCGACTTGCGGCATGAGCGCGATGACCGCTTCGCGCTTGCGGTAGATGGGATAGCCCAGCGCCGCCAGCAGCAGGCCTACCACGATCACGGCGAGCACGCGCTTCAGCAGGCGGTCGCGCGCGGTTTCACGCTCGCCGCGCTGCTCCGAGGGTAGCAAGTCGAGCGCACTTCCCGGACCCGCGGCGACGTCGTCGCGCACCGTGACGCCCTGCACGCTCAATCCCAGCGCGCGCAACGACTCCACCCGCGCGTCCACCAGGTCGCGCCGGGCCACGGCGAGCAGTACCGCGAGCGTCCCGGCGGCGGCGTCGCGCCCCATCACGCGGTGGTCGAAATACACCTCCTCGGCGCGAAACGGCGTGAGGCGATCCATCTCGAAGCCGAGCACCTGGCGCAGGTTTTCCTCGGTCGCGGCGGGCATCGTCACGCGGCGGACCAGCGCTTCCTGGTGGGCCAGGCAGAGGCGCGCGCGGCCGCGCGTCTCGCCGGCGCGCTCCAGCAGCGCACGCACGGCCGAACGGCGGCGCGTGGCGTCGAGTCCCTCCAGCGTGACACGCGTGTCAGGGGACACCGCGGCACGCGGCTCCACCAGCACCAGCTCTTCGCCTTCGAGCGCTACCTGCGGTACGCGCGTCGCGCCGCGCAGCAGCGCGAGCCGTTCGGGCATCGCCTGCGCGAGCTCGCCGGTCCACCAACGCCAGAAGGCGCTCAGCTTCTGGCGCCATGCCGGACGCGGGCGCGCGGCGGTCTCGGGAAGGGCTGCCATCAGTGCGGCGCTCCCGTCATCTCTTCCGCGCGCGGCGCGGTGGAATCGCGCCAAGCGAGGTAAGTCACGGGGCGGCGCGGCACCGGGCGAAGCAATGCGGCCGCCTCGCGCGTGAATATGATCCCGTCTTCCATGCGCGCCTCGGAGCGGATGGTAGAGATCATGCTGGTGCCGGCAGTGAATCCGGCGGCCTGCGGCAGCACCGGGACCGGCAGCTTGTCGCGCCGCGCGGCCTCGCGCTCGGCGATGTACTTGTCGACGATCTCGGCGTTGAGGCCGGGGATCGCGAGCAGCACCTCGCGCGACGCGACCTGCGGATTGACGCCTGTCTGCCGGGAGAACACGGTGATCGCCGGTGCGAGGCGGCGGTAGATTTCGGGACGCATGCCGAGCACGAGTTGCAGCTCCTCGATGGCCTGGAAGGATGAGTTGGCGGGCTTGTACGTGAGGCCGGCGGCGCGGTAATCCGCTTCCTCGGCGCCGTTGGCGCGCTTGAGCGAATCGGGGTCGCGCCAGTCGAGAATCGCGTCGAGGAGCCGGGACGCCTCGTCATCCTTGAGGCCGCTCGACGTAAGCAGCCCGCGAAGCAGCGGTTCGGCGGCGGTGTTGATGTCGATTTTAGCAGACTCGTCGCGGATCTCGACCCGCACCGCGACGCCATCGAAGGTCCACTCGTGCGGCACGCCATCGCGCCGCCACGGATCGGGCGAGGACTCGCCGCGGTAGAGCTCGTGCACGCCTCGGAACACGCCCGCATCGGCGGCTGCTTCCGCGCGCGCGAGCGCCGCGGAGTTGTGCACGATCATCGCCTCGGTGCGCCGCTCGACGATGAAGCTCGACGCGATCACGGTCAGCAGCACGGAGACCCACAGCACCAGGATGAGCGCGACTCCGGATTGCCGATTCACGTCCCGGCCGCTCACATCGATCTCCGCGGCCGGCACAGGCGCGGGAAGGAGTTCTCCAGGCAGCCCGCTTCCTCGCCCAGCATCACGCGTACCACCATCTCGGGCAGCACCGAGCCGTCGAGGCGCTTCACCCGCAGCCGCACCATCTGCGGCACGCGCGAGGGAAACGTCCATTCATCCTGCCACTTGGGGTCGGCGAAATCGTTCTCCGCGCCGAAGTATGAAAACTCGACGGCGTCCACCTGGTCGATGATCACCGTGGGCTTGGCGTCGTCCAGCGGACCGAAGCTGTCGCCATTGTCGTCCGGCATCGCGCGGCGCATGACGAGGCTGCGTTCGCCGCGGCGCGCATCGCCCGCCACCTCGAGCCCCACCAGCGACAGCCCGCCGACCGTGACCCCGGCGGGACGCGAGGAAACGAAGCGCAGGCTCTGCGGTGCGCCCTCGAAGGCGAAGCGCAGCTTGACGCCGTCCTTCCAGCGCATGGGAAACAGCTCGGTCAGCTCGCGGCGCAGGAAATTCTCGCCGATGCGGCGATCGGCAGTGGCGCGCCCCACGGCGTCGCCGGCGTCCCAGCTGCGCAGCGCGAACGACAGGCCCGAGTAAAGCAGCAGCATCATCGCGCCGAGGATGGTCAGCGCGACCACCAGCTCGATGAGCGTGAAGCCCGAGCTCGCGGAGCGCCTCATTGCCGCGTCCCGATGCCGAGCGTCGCGAGCGCGAAGCTGCGCGGGCGCGTGTCCGCCGCGGCCCAATCCACTTTCGCCTCGATGCGGTAGAGCAAGTACGTGCCCGGGCCGGGTTGCGGCTGTCCCGGGGCGACTTCGTCCTGCAGCGCTTTCACGTCGAGAGTCCAGTGGAATTTCCCGTCCTCTGATTCACCCTGCGTCACGCCCTCGCGCAGCGCCTCCTCCAGCCCCGCCGAAGCAAGACGCGTCTGCGCGATCATCACCGCGCGCGAATGGCCCTCGAGGTCGCCCGCGCGGCGCAAGCCGGTGGAGAAGATCTCGAAGCCGGTCGCGAGCACCAGCGACAGCAGCACGAAGGCCACGAGCACTTCGATCAGCGTGAAGCCGCGCTCAGTCCGCAATGGAAACCCTCCCCGTCAGCCAATCGACGTCGACGAGGTACTTACGTTCTCCGGAAGACACGGTGATGCGCCCGCCGGTGGAGCTGCCATCGGGATAGAAGCGGATCGAGCCCTTGCGCTCGCTCGCCACCTCGGCCTGGGCGGTGAAGAGCTTGAGGTCGACGCTCGCCGGCACGCGCCGCATCTCGGAGTCGCCCGGCACCTGGTATTCGCGCGCCTCGACGTCTACCGTGAGCAATGCATCGCGGCGCGTGGTCATCGCCGTGCTCTGCGCCTGGCGCAGTCCCGACGCGAGGTTGCGCGCCGCGGCCTTCAAGTCGCCCGTCGAAGCTCCGCGGAACATGGTCGACGCGAGCACCGCATACGCCGAGGCCGCGATCACCAGCACCACGATGATCTCGAGCAGGGTGAAACCGGATGTCCGCGTGCGGGTCACGAGGCGCCTAGTTGCTCACGTCCCGCGCTTCGCCCTCGCC
>DATLEL010000187.1:0-2578 GCA_035525255.1 Usitatibacter sp. | reverse complement strand
CCCAAGGCCGAGATCGAGGGCGAGATGGGCGAGCCGCAGATGGGGCTGCAGGCGCGGCTCATGAGCCAGGCGCTGCGCAAGCTCACCGCCAACATCAAGCGCTCCAACACGCTGGTGATCTTCATCAACCAGATCCGCATGAAGATCGGCGTCATGTTCGGCAACCCCGAGACCACCACTGGCGGCAACGCCCTCAAGTTCTACGCCTCGGTGCGCATGGACATCCGCCGCATCGGCTCCATCAAGAAGGGCGAGGAAGTGATCGGCAACGAGACGCGCGTGAAGGTGGTGAAGAACAAGGTGGCGCCTCCCTTCAAGGTCGCCGACTTCGACATCCTCTACAACGAGGGCATTTCGCGCGAGGGCGAGATCATCGAGCTGGGCGTGATCCACCGCATCGTCGAGAAGTCCGGCGCCTGGTATGCCTACAAGGGCGAGAAGATCGGCCAGGGCAAGGACAACACGCGCGAGTTCCTCAAGGCGAATCCCGCCATGGCGAACGAGATCGAGAGCCGCATCCGCGAGGCGGTGGGTATCGCCGGCGGCATGCCGGTGGCGGCAGACGCAGCCGCGGCCGAATAGCATCTTCGTGTAGCAGCCATCGCGCATGGCCTGGGCCTTCATGGGTGCCCCTTCTGTTCCTTCCCTGAAGGCACGGGCCATGCGTTTTCTTGCGCGGCGGGAGCATTCGCGCGCGGAGCTGCGGCGCAAGCTGTCGCCGAAAGTCGCCGAAGGAGAGGACCTCGAGGCAGTGCTGGACGACCTGGCGGAGCGAGGTTGGCTCTCCGACGCGCGCTTCGCCGAGCACACGGCACGCGCCAAGGCACGGCGCTTCGGGCCCCTCAAGCTGAACCACTATCTTCGCAGCCGTGGTGTCGACGACGACGCCATCGCGGCCGGAGTGCGCGCCGCGGGAGAGCAGGGCGCGGCACGAATGGAGGAAATATGGAAATCACGATTCAAGGCGCCGCCCGTGGACGGGCGCGAAAGCGCGCGTCAGCTGCGCTTCCTGCAGGGCAGGGGATTCGCGGCGGAAGACGTCTTTCGCTTCCTCAAGTCGCTAAAGGCTTCGCGGTGAGCCATCGCGCCCAGAACATCCTCGCGGTCGCGGGTGTCCTCGCCATCCTCATGGTCAACGCGTTCGCGTAGCTCTTGTGATCGTTAGCGGGGTGAGGCTGGCAGGGAACGCAGATTGCCGCAGATGAAAGCCGGGATAAGGAAGGATTAAAAAAAGCCTCAAGTTCGTGCCAGTTTGTTGCGCCGTGCACGGTCGCAAAGATTTCATCTTTCTGTATCGCGGCTTTCATCTGCCAATCTGCGTTCCCTGCTTGAAGCCCCACGATCTCCAAAGCCGGCGCAAGTGGGGAACGGTGTCGCCCTTTGGTATCCTTACGGTTTCGCCCATCGGTTGCGCGCCGCGCCCGAGCGAACCCGTAAACCCATGAACACCAAAGAGATTCGCCGGAAGTTCATCGACTATTTCGCCTCGAAGGGCCACCAGCCCGTCGCGTCGAGCCCGCTCGTCCCGGGCAACGATCCCACGCTGCTGTTCACCAACGCAGGCATGGTGCAGTTCAAGGACGTTTTCCTCGGCCACGAGAAGCGCCCGTACGTGCGCGCGGTCACTTCGCAGCGCTGCGTGCGCGCCGGCGGCAAGCACAACGACCTGGAGAACGTGGGCTACACGGCGCGCCACCACACGTTCTTCGAGATGCTGGGCAATTTCAGCTTCGGCGACTACTTCAAGCGCGACGCGATCCGCTACGCGTGGGAGCTCCTCACGGTCACCTACGGCCTGCCGAAGGAGAAGCTCTGGACCACCGTGTACCTCACCGACGATGAGGCGTTCGACATCTGGACGAAGGACATCGGGGTGCCCGCCGATCGCTGCATCCGCATCGGCGACAAGCCCGGCGGCCGCAAATTCGAGAGCGACAACTTCTGGCAGATGGCCGACACCGGTCCGTGCGGACCGTGCTCGGAGATCTTCTACGACCACGGCCCCAACGTGGCCGGAGGCCCCCCGGGGTCGCCCGAGGCGGATGGCGACCGCTACATCGAGATCTGGAACCTGGTGTTCATGCAGTTCAACCGCGACGAGGCGGGCAACATGAACCCGCTGCCCAAGCCCTCGGTGGACACCGGCATGGGGCTGGAGCGGCTCACCGCGGTGCTGCAACACGTGCATTCGAACTACGAGATCGACCTCTTCCAGGCGCTCGTCAAGGCGGCTGCGCGCGAGACCGCGACCGGCGACCTCGCGTCGCCGTCGCTGCGCGTGATCGCGGACCACATCCGCGCGTGCGCCTTCCTGGTCGTGGACGGGGTCGTTCCCAGCAACGAGGGGCGCGGCTACGTGCTGCGGCGCATCGCGCGCCGCGCCATGCGCCACGGGTACAAGCTGGGACAGAAGGAGACGTTCTTCTACAAGCTCGTACCGGACCTGGTGGGCGAGATGGGCGAGGCCTATCCGGAGCTCGCGCGCGAGCAGCAGCGCGTCGTCGCCACGTTGAAGCAGGAGGAGGAGCGCTTCGCCGAGACCCTCGAGACCGGCATGGGCATCCTCGAGGCGGCGCTT
>DATLEL010000180.1:0-5129 GCA_035525255.1 Usitatibacter sp. | reverse complement strand
CGTCGAACCCGAGATGCCGTTGCTGTGGGTGCTGCGCGACGCGCTCAACCTCGCCGGGACCAAATATGGCTGCGGCATCGCCCAGTGCGGGGCTTGCACCGTGCACATCGACGGCGAGCCGGTGCGCTCCTGCGTGACGCCCGTGGGAACCGTGGGCGCGAAGAAGGTCGTCACCATCGAGGGCCTCGGCAAGGGGCTCACCAAGGTGCAGAAGGCGTGGATCGATCACGAGGTCCCGCAGTGCGGCTACTGCCAGGCGGGAATGATCATGTCCGCCACGGCGCTGCTGGCGAAGAAGCCCAAGCCGACCGACGCCGACATCGATGCCGCGATGAGCAACCTCTGCCGCTGCGGCACGTATGCGCGCGTTCGTACCGCCATCCATGCGGCCGCGGGCGACAAGCTCCCCGAGGCGCCCAAGCCTGTGGAAGCCCCCAACGGGCAGAAAGTGTGAGGCCGCGATGATCACTCGACGCGAATTCCTCAAGTCCTCCGGCGCCGTCGGTGGCGGCCTCGCCCTCGAATTCTCGGTTGCGGGCGCGGCACTTGCGCAAGCGCCCGCCGCCACCGCGGTCCCCGAAATCACCCACTGGGTCCTCATCTACCCCGACGACCGGGTCGTGATCCGCATCGCGCGCTCGGAGATGGGGCAGGGAAGCCTCACCGGCCTCGCGCAGCTGGTGGCCGAGGAGCTCGATTGCGACTGGGCGAAGGTGAGCACCGAATTCGCCTCGCCCAACGAGCACATCCGCAGGAAGCGCATCTGGGGCTCGATGTCCACCGGCGGCAGCGCGGGCGTGCGCACCTCGCAGGAATACCTGCGCAAGTCCGGCGCCCAGGCGCGCGAGATGCTGGTCGCGGCGGCGGCCGAGACGTGGAAAGTGCCGGTGACCGAATGCTCCGCCGCATCGGGCGTGATCACGCACGGGCCGAGCAAACGAAAGGTGACTTACGGCTTGATGGCGGCGCGCGCGGCGAAGCTCGAGCCGCCGAAGGAAGTGAAGCTCAAGGACCCGAAGGACTGGAAGATCGCCGGCAAGCCGCTGAAGCGCCTCGACGTGCCCGACAAGGTGATGGGCAAGCCGGTCTTCGGCGTCGACGTGCAGCTGCCGAACATGCTCCACGCCTCGATCGCGCAGTCGCCGGTGTTCCTCGGCAAGGTGAAGAGCGTCGACAGCAGCGCCGCCGAGAAGATGCGCGGCGTGAAGGGCATCGTGAAGCAGGAGGGCTGGGTCGCCGTGGTCGCCGACAACTGGTGGCGCGCCAACCAGGCGGTGCGCGCACTGAAGATCGAATGGGACAACGGCGCCCACGGCGAGGCATCGACCGAATCCATCTTCGCGACCTTCAGGGAAGGCCTCAACGCGAAGGATCTGCCCACCGCACGAAAGATGGGCGACACCCCGGCGGCCCTCGCATCCGCCGCCAAGGTGGTCGAAGCCGAATACTCGTCGCCGTACCTGAGCCACGCCACCATGGAGCCGATGACGTCCACCGCGCTCTTCAAGGACGACGGCACGCTCGAGGTGTGGACTTCGACGCAGAACGGCGAGGCGTCCATCGCCGCCGCGGCCGAGGCGGCAGGGCTGCCGCTCGAGAAGGTCGAAGTGCACAAGATGATGCTGGGCGGGGGCTTCGGCCGCCGCGGCGCACCCCAGGATTACGTGCGCCAGAGCGTCGCCATCGCCAAGCAATTCCCCGGCAAGCCGGTGAAGCTCATCTGGTCGCGCGAGGAGGACATGCAGCACGGCTTCTATCGCCCGGCCTCGATGGTGCGAATGAAGGCGGGTCTCGACGCGCAGGGCAACGTGGTCGCTCTGCATACCGTGGTCGCGTGTCCTTCGATCCTGGCGCTGTTGCGGCCGGAAGGCATCGACAAGGGCATCGACGCGACGGCGGTGCGCACGTTCAGCGACGCGCCCTACACGATTCCCAACCAGCTGGTCGAATACGCGATGCGCAACCCGCATGTCCCGGTGGGTTTCTGGCGCGCGCCCGGGCTGCAGAACTCGTTCTACCGCGAGTGCTTCATCGATGAGGTGGCGCACGCGGCGGGCAAGGATCCGCTCGAGTTCCGCCTCGCGATGCTGAAGCCCGGCGACAAGAACCGCCTGGTGCTGGAAGCGGTGGCCAAGGCTTCGGGATGGGGCACGCCGCTGCCGGCGGGCGTGTTCCGCGGCATCGCGCAGTCCGACGGCTTCGGCAGTTTCACCGCGATGGTGTCCGAGGTCTCCGTGGTCGAGGGCCAGGTCAAGGTGCATCGCGTGGTGTTCGCGATCGACTCGGGCTACGTGGTGAGCCCCGACGCCTGCCGCGCGCAGGCCGAGGGCAACGTGATCTATTGCATCGGCCAGCTTTACGAAGGCCACACGGTGAAGGACGGGCGTATCGCGGAATCCAATTTCCACGACTTCGTGCTGCCGCGCCTCACCGAGATGCCGAAGGTGGAGACGGTGTTCGTGCCCACGGGCGGTTTCTGGGGCGGCCACGGCGAGCCGGGCGCGCTCAACGTGGCGCCTTCGATGCTGAACGCGGTGTTCGCGGCGACCGGGAAGCGGGTGCGGTCGTTGCCATTGAAGGACGGGAAGGTTGCCTGAGTGCGGGCGAGGGTGCTTCTCATGTTCATCGCTCTCGCCGCCTGCGCCGACAGACCTCCCCGCGTCGTGGACCGGCTCGACGATCCATTCGCCGCGTCGGGCGATGCGATCCGCGGACGCGAGGTCTTCCTGTCGCGCGAAGGCGGGCACTGCGTGCTGTGCCATGCGGTCCCGGGCGAGAAGCTCGCGGGTGACGTGGGTCCTTCGCTCGCCGGGGTGGGCTCTCGGCTTTCGACGGCGCAGATCCGGCTTCGCGTCGCCGACATGTCGCGTGTGAATCCGAACGCGGCGATGCCGTCGTTCCATCGCCTCGAGAACCTCACGCGCGTGGCGCCGCAATACCGGGGCAAGCCGGTCCTCACGGCGCAGCAGGTCGAGGACCTCGTGGCATGGCTGGGGACGCTCAGGTGAGACGGCGGGCGTTCCTTGCGATCACCGCGTTGCCGCTGGCGGCGCGCGCGCAATCGCAGCGCTTCCAGCCGGCGCAGGACGTCGCGCCGCTGCTGCAGAAGCTGACCGGCGGCGTGGCCCCGGAGCGTGGCGGCGTCGAGATCGAGCTGCCGCAGATCGCCGAGAACGGCAACTCGGTGCCGATGCGCGTGAAGGTCGCCAACCCGATGACTCCACAGGACCACGTGAGCGCCATCCACATCGTCGCCGAGCGCAATCCGCGCCCGCTGGTGGCCACCTTCCACCTCGGACCGCAGTCGGGACGCGCGGAGATCGCCACGCGAGTGCGCCTCGCGGGCACGCAGAAGGTCACGGTGATCGCGGCGCTGAGCGGCAACCGTTTCAGGATGGCGCAGGTGGACGTGCTCGTCACGTCTGCGGCATGCCTCGACGAGTCGATGTGAGGCGCGCGCGATGATGCTCGGACGCGTGCAGGTGCCAACGACGGTGCGCAAGGGCGAGCCCTTCGAGGTGCGCATTTTGGTGCAGCACCCCATGGAGACCGGCTACCGGCGGGATCTCAATGGCCAGGCGATCCCGATGAATGTCGTGGACAAGCTGGCCTGCCGCATCGGTGGCCGCGAAGTGTTCAGCGCGGAGCTGGGCAGTGGCATGGCGGCCAATCCATACATCGCGTTCTACGTGGTGGTGGATGGGCCCGGCACGGTGGAAGTCGAGTGGAGCGACGACCGCGGCGAGCGCGGCACCGTGTCCACGCCGCTCAATGTCACTTAAGTTCTTCGCCGCTTTTTTTGCGTGGATTCCCGCCTACGCGGGAACGACGGCGCAACCGCAACCGCTCAAAAGCGGCATTGAATTCCAGAGCGTCGACGTCCAGCGCCTGCAAGCCGACGACTTCGGCAATCCGGGGATGCTGTGGGTGACGCGTGGCGAGGCGCTGTGGAAAGACAAGTGCGCGTCGTGCCACCAGGACGCCGCCGTCTCGATGCGCGGCGTCGCCACGCGGTATCCGAAGCATGACGCCGCGCTCGGCCGTGTGGTGAACCTCGATGAGCGCATCCGGGCTTGCGCCGCCCGCAATCCTGCGCCGGTTGCGCTGGCGCTCGAGAGCGAGCCGCTGCTGGCGTTGTCGACCTACGTCTCGCGCCAATCGCGGGGCCTGCCCATCTCGGTCGCGACCGACGGCCCCGCCGCCGCGGTCCTCGCGCGCGGGCGCGACATCTACTTCCAGCGCCAGGGCCAGCTCAACGTCGCCTGCACCCAATGCCACGACGCGAGCTGGGGCCGCACGCTGCTCGCCGAGAAATTGAGCCAGGGCCATCCCGCCGATTGGCCCGCCTATCGCCTCGAGTGGCAAACCCTCGGCTCGCTGCAGCGCCGCCTGCGCGCCTGCTACTTCGGCGTCCGTGCCGAGCTGCCGAACTTCGGCGCGCCAGACCTGGTCGCCCTCGAGCTCTACCTCGCCGACCGCGCCCGCGGCCTCGCCATTTCGCCGCCCGGCGTCCGCAAATAAGACATCTATTTTGTGAAGCGCCACTCCTCGTGGCGAGGGCTACCGCGCAGGGTGCCTTCGACGCGGGCGACGAGCGCCTCGCCGTCGCGCCAGTAGAGGATGCGCTGCGGGAAATCGTGCGCAGCGTTCTCGAACACGACCCGGCGCGTGCCGAGCTCCTTCAGCGGAAATTCCACCGGGGGACGGCCGCCGGGACTCGCGTGGTAGCTGAAGCTATCCGCGGTGTCCGCGATGCGAAGGAACTCGAAGCTGTTGCGGCCGCCTGGAGTGGTAGTCAGGTTCACCGCCACCATCAACCCGTTCGCGGGCCCCAGCCACGATTCCGTCACCGTGCCGCTCGCGGAAGCCTGGGTCCAGGTGCCAGCCAACCAATCGAGCGATGCCACGCGCGGCGGTGCCTGTGCGATCGCGGCGTTCGCGAGGAATGCCAGCAGCGCGACGGCGAGGCGGATCATGTTCGAGCTCCCTGGGATGTTCGCGTGAGAGTAGCCGCGCGCCACCGCGTGCGCTTGCACGTTTGCGACATGGCTACGGCTCGACCAGCGCCGTGGCGAGGCCCGCGCCGGTGCGGAAGAATTCGCCCGGCGTGCAGCCCACGAAGCGGCGGA
>DATLEL010000175.1:0-6211 GCA_035525255.1 Usitatibacter sp. | reverse complement strand
GTGGGCGAGTAGACCGCCGCTCGTGGCGCGATCCATCCCAGCATCCAGGCGAGACCGACGAGCGCCAGGCCGGCGACAACGAAGGCCGCAGCGGCGACCATGTAGGCCAACGCGCGGTGGGAGCGCAGGACAGGGGTGACGGGGGAGACGGGAGGACTCGCAGCCATCACCGTCAGATTTCGATATGCGTCCCCAGTTCCACCACGCGGTTGGCCGGGATGTTGAAGAAATCCGTGGCGCGGACGGCATTGCGGGTCATCCAGGCGAACAGGTGGTCACGCCAGTAGGCCATGCCGGGCGTCTCGGCGGTCGGAATCACCGTCTCGCGCGACAGGAAGAACGAAGTCTCCATCACGTCGAAATCGAGCCCTTGCCGGACGCGGCACGAAGCGAGGATCTCGTCGATGTTGGGCTGCTCGGTAAAGCCGTACCAGGCCTCGATCTTGTAGAAGCCCTCGGCGAGGCGGTCCAGCTGGATGCGATCTTCCATGGGCACGCGCGGCACGTCGTGCGTCACGATGGTGAGGAATACGGTGCGGTCGTGCAGCACCTTGTTGTGCTTGAGGTTGTGCAGCAGCGCGTGCGGCACGGTATCCGGAGTGCTCGTCATGAAGATCGCGGTGCCGGAGACGCGCTGCGGCGGATGCGCGTTGAGGCCCTCGAGGAAGGGTTTGAGCGGGATCCCTTGCTCCGTGAGGCGCCGGAACATGAGTGTGCGGCCGCGCTTCCATGTCATCAGCATGGTGAAGATCGCCGATCCGAACAGGAGCGGGAACCACCCGCCGGAAAGGATCTTGGTGGCGTTGGAGGCGAGGAAGATGAGGTCCACCACCAGCATGCTGCCGATCACCAGGCCCACCGACCACCGCGACCACTTCCAGATCAGCCGCGCGACCACCATCGCCAGCAGGCACTCGATCACCATCGTGGCCGCCACCGCGATGCCGTAGGCGTTGGCGAGGTTGCTCGAGCTCTGGAAGCCCAGCACCAGCAGCACCACGGCGACGAACAGCATCCAGTTGATGAACGGCATGTAGATCTGGCCGATGGCGCGTTCCGAGGTGTGCAGGATCTCGAGGCGCGGGATGTAGCCGAGCTGGATCGCCTGGCGCGTCATGGAGAACGCCCCGGTGATCACCGCCTGCGAGGCGATGATTGCCGCGAGGGTCGCCAGCACCACCATCGGCAGCAGCGCGAATTCGGGAATCATCCGGTAGAAGGGGTTCTTGATCGCCGACGGATCGGCGAGCACGAACGCGGCCTGGCCGAAGTAGTTGAGCAGAAGTGCCGGGAACACCAGCAGCAGCCACGCGACCCTGATCGGCTTCTTGCCGAAATGGCCCATGTCCGCGTAGAGGGCCTCGCCGCCGGTGAGGGCCAGGAAAACCGCGCCCAGCACCAGGAAGCCGGCGACGGGAAACGTGAATATGAAATCCACGCCGTAAGCGGGGGCGAGGGCCGCCAGCACGTCCGGATTCTTCGCGATATGCACCACGCCCATGGCGGCGATGGACAGGAACCAGATGATCATCACCGGCCCGAAGAACGAGCCGACCTTCGCGGTGCCATGGCTCTGGATGAAGAACAGGACGGCGACGACCGCGAGCGTGATGGGAATCACGTAGGGCCCGAACTTCGGCGAGTATTCCTCCAGCCCTTCGATTGCCGAAAGCACCGTGACCGACGGCGTGATCATGCTGTCGCCGTAGAACATCGCCGCCCCGAAGACGCCGATGGATATCACGGTCCACTTGAGCACTGGGTTGCCGCGCGCCTCGCGCAGCGCAAGGGCGAGCAGGGCAAGGATGCCGCCTTCGCCGCTGTTGTCGGCACGCATCATCACGAAGAGGTACTTGATCGTGATGACCCACATCATCGACCAGACGATCAGCGAGAGGATGCCGAGCACGTTGCTACGCGACAGTGGAATGCCGTAGTGCGGGCTGAAGGCCTCGCGCAACGCGTAGAGGGGGCTGGTGCCGATGTCGCCGAACACCACGCCGATCGCGCCGACCACGAGCAGTGTCGTGGCGCGGTGGTGGGCGTCGTGCGTCGAAGCCGAGGTAGCGGAGGCTGCGTTCATCTTCTAGTCAGGCGGCGGACTATACGCCCGATTGTTGCGCCGCACAATGAACCTCGTCAGCGCCCGCCGACCTTGGACCCACTCGGGCGCGTAGCATTCCGTGCCTTCCAATCTGCATCCTGTCGTAGTCGCGGTTGTGCGCGCGGGCCCGCGGCCGTACCGTACGGCGTGGTCCAACCGCCTGAAAGCAATGAATAAAAACCTCGCATTGGCGGCGCTCGCCATCTTGGCTTTGGCCTCCCTTCCCAGCCACGCGTTGCAGGCGCACCGATTGGCCGCCGGCGAACGCATCGTGCTCGACGGCAAGCTGGACGAGCCCGCGTGGGAGCGGGCGAGCGTCTACGACCGCTTCTGGGAGCTCTATCCGCAGGCGGAAGTCGCGGCGAGCGTGAAGACGGAGATGCGCGTGGCGTACGACGCGCAGGCCCTTTACGTGGCATTGCGCGCGTTCGATCCCGATCCCGCGCAACTGCGCGCGCCCTACGCGCGCCGCGACAACGTGCTGCCCGACCAGGACACGCTGGTGCTGTTCATCGATCCGGTCGGCAAGCGCAAGTTCGCGCAGTTCTTCCGCGTGAATCCGCGAGGCAGCGTGAGCGACGGCCTCTACAACGAGGATTCGGGCAAGGAAGACACGTCGCCCGACTTTGAATTCGAAGTGGCCACCGGGCGATTCGAGGGCGGCTGGAGCGCTGAATTCCGCATCCCGTTCTCGTCGCTGCGCTACACGGATCCGCCGCCGGCCGAGTGGAGCATCATGGCCTACCGCGTGTGGCCGCGCGACCAGCGCTATCGCATGGCCTCCTCGAAGCTGCCGCGCGAGCAGACCTGCTTCCTCTGCATGAACGAGCCGCTCACGGGCCTCGCCGGATTGCCTTCATCGCGCCACCTCACGGTCACGCCCAACGTCACCGTGCGCAGCGTACGCAGCCGCGAGACCGGCGTGCCGACGCGTACCGATCGCGACCTGGTGCCGAGCCTCGACCTCAAGTGGCGTCCGCGTCCCGACACGGTGGTGGACGTCACCGTCAACCCGGATTTCTCGCAGGTGGAGCTCGACACCCCGCAGCTCACCGGCACCGCGCAGTTCGCGCTCTTCGTCCCCGAGAAGCGTCCCTTCTTCCTCGAGGGCGCAGACATGTACGAGGCTTTCTGGCCGGCGATCTACACCCGCACCATCACCGACCCCGGATGGGGCGCGCGCGTCACGCAGCGCAGCGAAGCCTTCGACGCGACGGTGCTGGTTTCGCGCGACGAGGGAGGTGGCCTGGTGATGCTTCCCGGCCCGTACAACACGCGCTTCGCGCGGCAGGAGTTCAAGTCCACGGCGAGCATCGCGCGCACCCGCTGGCAGATGGAAGGCGTCACTTTGGGTGGCACGCTCACCGACCGGACGCTGGAGGGTGGCGCCTACAACCGCGTCGCCGGCCCCGACGTCGTGTGGTCGCCATTTCCCGAGCATCGCATCCGGGCGCAATACCTTGGCGCCTGGACAACGGCATTGCCCTCCGGCGGCACGCTGCGCAAGGGCGAGTTGCAAACCGGCTACGCCGACGGCATCGACTGGGTCTATCACGGGCCCCGCTGGGACCAATACGCGGACTACGAGGAAGTGAGCCCGCGTTTCCGCGCCGACAACGGCTTCATCAACCAGGCGGGTTACCGGCTGCTGCACAACGAGACCGGGCTCAAGTTCCTCGGCCTGTGGGGCTTCAACGAAGTCAAGCCGTACCTGGTCGCGCAATACAAGACCGCCTGGGACGACACCCTTGCGTACCGCCAATACCACGTCGGCGTGAAGTTCGGGCTGCCGCGCGCAACGACCTTCTCGGTGGAGGCGCGGCCCAACGATCGCGTGGTGGTGCGCGAGAAGGGCGGGGCGTTGAAGCGCGACGAGGTGGTGCTCGCGGTGGAGAGCAACCCATTCCCGTGGCTTTCGCGCATCTATCTCGAGAGCGCATTCGGCGATCGCATCGATTACGCCAACAACCGCATCGGCAAGGGCGCCTACCTGGGCATGACCGCGAACATGCGCCCCCACCCGCGCGCGGAGGTGGAGTACCGCGTGGACCACGATCACATCGATAGCCGCGAACCGGTGGCCGTGGGCTCGAAGCGGATCCTGGGCGAGACCAGCCAGCAATTGCTCGCGCTATGGCACTTCAGCGCGCGGGACAGCCTGCGCACCATCTGGCAGTCGAGCATCGTGAAGCGCGGGCCGTCGCTATGGGAGCGGCCGGTGGCATCCCGCGACGATGCGTCGACGATATCCATCGTCTATGGCCATCGCCGCGGCATCGGCACGTCGTTCTACGTGGGGACGACCTTTGGCCGCCAGCGCGACCCCGACGGTTCGGTGCGCAGCTACCAGGCGGAAGTGTTCGTGAAAGGCTCGTGGAGCCTCGACCTGCTCTAGGCGGGATCGGTCGGTCGCGAGCGCGAGATGGCCGTGACGACGCCCACGGCGAGCAGCAGCGCCGCGGCGGCGAGGATGTAGGTCTGGGAAAGGCCCGCCATGGTGGCGATCCATGCGAGGCCGGCGATGAACACCACGAAGCCGACCAGGTAGAGCAGGAACGACATGCGAACTCCAGCAAAGCGCCGGCACGCCGCCGGCACTTGATGGGAGTGCCCGCGGCGCGCCTTTGTTCCGGCGCGAGCTGCTACATCGGGTATGGGACTTTTCCTACGCAACGCTCCCTCCCCCTTGGGGGAGGGCTGGGGCGAGGGTCAGAAAGCGTAGCGCGTGATGCCCTTGGTGGTGGTCACGTTGCCAATGGTGTACGTGAACGTGGCGCGGTCTTCCTGCCCGGGCAGCTGCTTGAATTCGAGCACCGCCGTGCCGGACGATTGGATCAACACCAGGCGCGGGTCATACCCGGGCCCCGCGAAGAACGGGCCGGTGTTGCGATAGATGGTGCCCGCCCAACGCGTGGCGCTGGTCCATTGGCCCGCCTGGATCGTGAACCACTCCGGCTGCCCGCTGGCGCCGTACACGTACCAGGAGCCGAAGAGGACATCCATCGGGCTCTGGTGCAGCGACAAGCCCCAACCGCCTTCCGAGGAATTCCACCACAGCCCCGAGTAGTCGGTGAGCGGGCGCACGGGCGGCGGGAACACCGCGATCTCGACTCTGCCGTGCACGCGGAAGGACAGCGTCTCGACGGGCGCCACGTCGGTGGAGGGTGACGCGTACAGCTCGACGCGATAGTCGCCTTCCGCGAGCGTGCCGAGGCGCACGTCGACGATCTCCGCGGTGCCGGCGACGAGGCAATTGTTGAGGTGCTGGGTGACCTTCAACGTGGTGCCGACGGCGGAAACGCGCACGGTGCCCGGCACGAACGCGCACGAGTCCACCGTCATCCGCAGGTTGACCGGCTGGAACGCGACCGGATCCGCGGGCACGATGCGCGCGGCCGTAGCTGGCAGCGCACTGGTCGCGGCAAGCGCCAAGGCGGCAGCCGCGGTTTTGCTGAACGAAATCATGTTACGACCCTGATGGTGTTGGTTTTAGGGCCGTCATTATCCCAAATAACTTCAAGGGGTCAGGTTACTTGATCGCTACGCCCGCCCGTTGGCGGGATGCGCTGATCAAGTAACCTGACCCCTTGAAGTTATTTGCGCTTCTCCATGAAAGCGGCGAGCGCTTCGCGCGCCGCGGGCTCGCCCAGCATGGCGCGAAAGTGTTCGCCTTCCGTACGAAGCTGACCCGCGACGGCCGTGCGATGCGCGGCCTTCATCAGCTCCTTGGTGAGTGCGAGCGACTTGGGCGGCAGCGAGGCCAGCCGTTGCGCGGCTTGCAGCGCGGCGTCGAGCGCCTCGGCGGCAGGCACCACGCGCGTGACGATTCCGCATTCGAACGCCTTCCGGGCATCGAAGGGCTCGGCGAGCAACAGCAGCTCGGCCGCGCGGTGGTAGCCGGCGATGAGCGGCAGCAGGTAGCTCGAGGCGAATTCGGGCACCACGCCGAGGCTCACGAACGGAAGCTGGAAGCGCGCGTTGTCGCCGGCGTACACCAGGTCGCAATGGAGCAGCAAGGTCGTGCCGATACCGATCGCGGGCCCATTCACCGCCGCCACGATCGGCTTGCGCGCCTCGCTCATCACGCGCAGGAAGCGGAATACCGGC
>DATLEL010000170.1:0-6098 GCA_035525255.1 Usitatibacter sp. | reverse complement strand
GCGCCACTTCGGCCCCCTTCTCCACCTTGAGCTTGGCGTACTCGAGGCTGGCCGACGACGGCGTGCGCACGTCGATGGCGATGGTGCCGTAGTCGGACTGCGGCAGGAACGTCGAGTCGCCCCACTTCGCCTGGATGCCGATCGCGATCGCGAAAGTACTGACCGCGATGGCCGCCATCCACTTGCGGTGGTGCAGTGCCCAGGCGATGACGTTGCCGTAGCGGTCGGACTGGTGGTCGAACCACGCGTTGAAGCGCTGCAGGATGCGGCTCACGCCGGTCTTCTCGCGGTGCGAGTAGCCGACCGGGTCGCCCCAGAAGGCCGAGAGCATCGGGTCGAGCGTGAAGGAGATGAAGAGAGACACGAGCACCGAGGCGGCGACGGTCAGCGCGAAGGGGCGGAACCACTCGCCGGCGCCGCCACCCATGAAGGCCACCGGGATGAACACGGCGATGATGGGGAACGTGGTCGCCATGACCGCGAGCCCGATCTCGGCGGTGCCGTTGCGCGCTGCGGTCAAGCGGTCCTCGCCCGCCTCCATATGGCGCACGATGTTCTCGCGCACCACGATGGCGTCGTCGATCAGCACGCCGATGGCGAGCGACAGCCCCAGCAGCGTCATGAAGTTGAGCGTGAAGCCGCATAGCCACACCGCGATGAAGGCCGCGATCACCGAGGTGGGCAGCGACAGCGCGGTGATGAGCGTCGAGCGCCACGAGTTGAGGAACGCGTACACCACGAAGATGGTGAGCACCGCGCCGAACATCAGCGCCTCGATCACGTTCTTCAGGCTGTTCTCGGCGTCCTTGCCGCCGTCCTGCGTCACCTCGAGCTTGGTGCCCTTGGGGAGCGTCTTGTTGATCTCGGCGACCATGTCGCGAATCTTGTTGGCGACGGTCACGGTGCTCGCGTCGCGCGAGCGCGTGACCGAAAGGCCCACGTTCGGGTGGCCGTTCCTCAGGCTGAAGCCGGCGAGCTCCGCGAAGCCGTCCTCCACCGTCGCCACCTGCCCGAGGCGCACGATCTCGTTGCCGCGGCGCTTGATGACGATGTCGTTGAACTCTTTCGGCGTCTCGATGCGGCCCACCAGGCGGATGCTCTGCTCGTCCAGCTGGCCCTTCACACGCCCCACGGGCGCGGTGGTGTTCTGCAGCCGCAGCGCATTCACCACGTCGGTCACCGAGACGTTGTACTCGCGCAGCCGCTCGGCGCGCAGCAGCACCGACAGCTCGCGCCGCAAAGAGCCGTTGACGTTCACCACCGCCACCCCGTCGATGGAGCGGAAGCGGTCCGACAGCACGTCCTCGGCGAGGCGCGAGATCTCCGGGAAGGTCTGCGCGTCCGAGGAGAGCGCGAGCTGCATGATCGGCTGCGCCGCGGGATCGATGCGCACCAGGATCGGCTCGCGCATCTCGATGGGAAGCTTGTGGCGGACCGATGCGACCGCGTTGCGGATCTCGTCGGCCGCCTCCGACATGTTCTTCTTGAAGTTGAAGATGATCACCACCTGCGCGCGGCTTTCGAAGGCGGTCGAGCGGATCTGGTAGACCTGCGGGATGCTCTGCAGCGCTTTCTCGACGCGATTGACGATCTCGCGCTCGACGGTCTCGGGAGACGCTCCGGGATAGGGGATGTTCACCACCATCACCGGCTGCTCGACGTCGGGAATCTGGTTCACGCGCAGCTTCTTCAGCGCGAGCAGCCCCAGGCACATCAGCGTGATGATGATGACGACGGTCGAAACCGGCCGCTTGATGCTGAAGTTCGAGAGCAGCATGGCTACTTGCCTCCGCCGGCCACGGCCATGGACGACTTCGCGGGCGCCGAGGCCTGTACTTCCTGGTTCTCCTTCAGCATCGCGCTGGGGTGGCGGATCACCTGGTCACCCTCGGCGAGGCCGGCCTTGAGGACGTAATCGCCGGTGCGCGCGTCGCGCTCGGTCACTTCCAGGGTCACCTTCTGCAGCTTGTTGTCGCGCACGCGCCAGGCGAGCGACTTGTCTCCGTCGCGCACTACTGCGGAGGCCGGGATCGTCAGGCTCGACTTGCTCTCGGTCTGCACACGCCCTTCGGCGTAGAGGCCCGCGAGCTTCGGCTGCTTGTCGCCGACGAAATCCACCAGCACTTCGACCTGGCGCGTCGTCACGTTGGCGGCGGGATTCACGCGCCGAATGCGGCCGGCGAACTCCTGGTCGGCATAGCCGTGCACGCGGAAGTGCACCGCTTGCCCGGCTTTCAGCTCGCCCACGTGGTCCGCGGACACCAGCGCTTCGAAACGCATGCTGGTGGGATCGATCACTTTCACCAGCTCCTTGCCGATCTGCGCGGTGTCGCCGGCGGAGACCTTGCGGTCGCTCACCAGGCCATCGAACGGCGCGCGCACCTCGGTGCGCTGCAGCTGCTGCCGCGCCAGCACCGAGCGCGCCTTGGCGGCCTCCAGCTCGCTCTGCGTCGTGTTGCGCCGGATCTCGGCGTCCTCCATCGCCTGTGCGGAGGTCATGCCGGAAGTGCGCAGCGTCTTCATGCGCTCGAGCTGCCGGCCGGCCTGCTCATACGCCTGCCCGGCGGCGCGGTTCGCCGCTTCGGCCGAGGCGAGGCTGTCGCGAATCGCGGTGTCGTCGAGGCGCACCAGCAAATCGCCGCGCTTCACCGTGTCGCCGTTCTCCTTCAGGACCTGCAGCACGACGGCCGGAAGCTCGGCGCGGAGGTCGGCGCGGCGCTCGGGCTGGATCGAGCCGGTGATCGCCGGGCCGCTGCTGAGCGCGCTGTTGCGCACGGTGTGCACGTCCTCGGCGGAAAGCAGGATGGGCGTGGCGGCAGGCTTGGCGCCCGCGTCCTTTTGGGACGCGCCGGGACCCTTGGAGCACGCGGCGAGCGCGAGCGACAGGGCCAGGAGGAGGCAGGTGCGAGACGGCATGGTGTTCTTTCTTGTTTTCGCGGGAATGGCGGGCAGGTTACGCGGGCTGCCGCACCCCGGCCATGGGCAACGGACGAACTGCAGGAAAGGCAGGGTGAATTGTAGTCTGCCGGGGCCGGCTGACGCCCTTCAGCTCTTGCCCCGGACCGCGGCGTAGACGTAGTTGTCGCCGGCCAGCTGCTCGCGTGCCACGCGCTGCAGGTCCGCTACCGTCAGCCCCGGCACCGCGGCCAGGATGCGGTCGACATTGTCCAGCGGCAGGCCCAGCAGGTAATTGCCGCCGTATTCGATTACCAACGGCGCGTTGCCTTCGCGGCTGCGGCGGGTGGAGCCGGCGTAGAAGGCTTTCGCCCGCGCGAGGTCGTCGGCCTTGATGCCCTCGCCCTGCAGCTTGCGGATTTCGGCCAGCAGGGCCGCGCGCGCCTGGGCTTCCTTGGAGGCGTCGCCCGCGAGGTAGCCCACGAACAGGCCCTGGCGCGCGAACGACTGCGGCCGGGCGAAGACCGTATACGCCAGCGACTGGCGGCTGCGCAGCTCGGCGAAGAAGGTGCCCGAGAGCCCCGAAGTGACGGCCTGGATCATGCGCAGCGCGGGCCAATCGGGATGCGACGCGGACACGATCGGAAAGCCGATCATCATCGCGGTTTGCTTGCGGTCGCGCTCCTCGATGGATTCACGCGGCGCATCCGGGACGGCGCGCGCAACGGCCGGTGAGCCGTCCGGTGCGCTGCGCGGCAATGCCGCGAGCTGCTCCTCCATCACGCGCCGCACGTCCTCCGCCGACACGTTGCCGACCACGACGATCATGGCGCGCTCGCCCGCCACGTTCGACTTCCACCATACCTGCAACGCGGGGCGGTCGAGGGCCGACAGGGTCGCCTCGGTGCCGCGGTCGCTCAGGCCGTAGGGATGCCCGCCGAACATCGCCGCGCGCAGCAGCTGCTCGGGGCGCTCCAGCGACGAATCCTGCGAGCGGCGCAGTGCCGCGAGCTGCAATGCTTTCTCGCGCGTGATTTCCTGTGCGGGGAAGGACGGGTTCAGCAGCACGTCGGCCACCACCCGCAGCGCCGGCTCGTAGAACCGCGCGACGCTGTCGAAGGTGAACCCGAAGCCATCGGGCTGCGTGATCGATCCGAGGCGGCCGCCGAGGAACTCGATGTCGCGATCCACGGCTTCAGCGCTCCGCGATGCCGTGCCGCGCCGCATGGTGGCCTGCATGAGGCGCGTGATGCCTGCATTGGCGGCGGTCTCGCCGATGCGCCCGCCGCGGAAGAAGAGGCCGGTGGAGACGGTGGGCGAAGCGGTGCGCTGCTGCACCACGAGCGTGGCACCGTTGGATAGCGCGAACGATTGTGCCGGGGCGTCGGCCGCGGCGGTGCGCACGGTGTTGCGCGTATCGGGCAGCGGCAACGCTTCGGGGGCGGTGACCGCCACGGCCTCGGCCGCGTTGATGCGCGCGAGCGCGGCTGCCGCGTCCACCGCCGCCGATCCCTTCGGCTGGTAGTGGTAGAGCGTGAGCTTCGGGGTCGTGAGGTAGCGCCGTGCCGCGTCGCGCACCTGCTCGACGGTGACGGCATCCAGCCGCGAGAGTTTCGCATCGATGTCGCGGTAGGAGCCGCGCGCCTCGTATTGCGACAGCATCTGCGCCTGGTCTAGCCCGGTCTCCATCTCGGCGAGGAACTCGGACTGGCGCACGTTCTTCGACTGCGCGAGCTCGTAGGCGGTGGGCCCGAAGCGCTTCATGCGCTCGATCTCGGCGACCACGCCGCGCTCCACCTGCTCGCGGTTGGCCTCGGGGTGGGAGGCAGTGACCGCGAAGAAACCGACGTCGTCGAAGGTGAGGTGCGAGGCGCTCGCGGTGCTGGCCCCCTTCGGCCCGACCACGGCGCGGTAGAAGCGCGACGAGCGGCCGCTGCCGAGAATTCCGGCGAGCACTTCCAGCGACACCTCGTCGGCATGGTTCTCCGGCACGGTGTGCCAGCCGAGGACGGTGTAGCCCTCCTTCACGTCGGCCTCGGAGCGGCCGAAGCGGAATGCCGTTTGCACCGGCTCCGCCGGCCCGCGCTTCTTGGTCAGCGTGCCGCGCGGGATGCTGCCGTAGTTGCGCGACACCACCGCGAGGGCTTCCTCGTGGCTCACGTCGCCCGCGACGCTCACGATGATGTTCTCGGGGCGATAGAGGGTCTCGAAGAACGCCACCAGGTTGTCGCGGCGGATGTTGCGCAGCACCTCGTTGGAGCCGATGCGCCAGCGGCGCACGCGATGCTGGGTGTACGACGTGGCGATCATGCGTTCGAACGCGACCGCGCCGGCGTTGTCGAGCTTGCGGTTCGACTCCTCGATCACCACCTCGGCTTCCTTCTTCAGCTCCGCCGCGTCGAAGAGCGGATGCGCGATCGCGTCGGCCTGGATCTCCACGCCCTTGGCGAAGTTCTCCTTCGGCACCACGACGTAGTAGTTGGTGGAGTCGTAGATGGTCCCGGCGTTGGTGCCGCCGCCCGCGGCGCTCACCGCCTGCGCGATGGACTCCGGCTCGGGGAAGGCCTTCGAGCCCTTGAAGAACATGTGCTCGAAGAGGTGCGCCATGCCGGCGACCTCGTCGGGCTCGTGGAAGTAGCCCGCCTTCACCCAGGTGTTGATCGCGACCACACCGCTGCCGCGCTTCTCGTGCGTGAGCACCGTGAGCCCGTTGGGCAGCACCGTGCGGCGCACCCCCGCGACGAACTGCGCCGCCGGCGACTGCGCCGACGAAAAAGTACCGGCTACTTTCTCGGGGGTGGCGCAGCTTGCGGCAGCGAGCAGCGCGGCGATGGAAATCAGGAGGCTAGTAGCGCGCATGGCCGGGGGTCCTCGGGAAGGGAATGACGTCGCGAACGTTGGAGAGCCCGGTCACATAGGCCACGGTGCGTTCGAAGCCGAGGCCAAAGCCCGCGTGGGGCACGGTGCCGTAGCGGCGCTGGTCGCGATACCAGGCGTACGAAGCGGGGTCGAGGCCGGCCGCGACGATGCGCTGGTCGAGCGCCTCGAGGCGCTCCTCGCGCTGGCTGCCGCCGATGATCTCGCCGATGCCGGGAGCGAGCACGTCCATCGCCGCCACGGTCTTGCCGTCCTCGTTCATGCGCATGTAGAACGCCTTGATCTCCTTCGGGTAATTCATGAGGATCACCGGCCCGCCGACGTGC
>DATLEL010000167.1:0-4528 GCA_035525255.1 Usitatibacter sp. | reverse complement strand
GCGGTCCTGCGCCTCGCGCTCGATCCCGAACTGGGTGGCGACGTTCTCGGCGGTCTCGGGCATCGGGTCGATGCCGTACTTCGCCTTCATCTTCGGGTTCACGAAGCGCCAGCCGATGGTGGTGTCGTACACCGCCGCGGCGCGCGAAAACGGGCTGTCGGCCTTGGGCATCACGAAGGGCGCGCGCGACATGCTCTCGACGCCGCCGGCGATGCCGATCTGCGCGTCCCCGCTGCGGATCGCGCGTGCGAGGAGTCCCGTGGCTTCCATGCCGGAGCCGCAGAGGCGGTTCACGGTGGCGGCCGGCACGTCCACGGGGAGTCCCGCCAGGAGGAGCGCCATGCGCCCCACGTTGCGGTTGTCTTCACCGGCCTGGTTGGCGCAGCCGTAGATCACGTCGGTCACGGCCTGCCAATCGACGCGCGCATGGCGCGCCATCAAGGCGGGCGAAGCACAGATCGGGATCGCCGGCGGCGTGGAGAGCATGACGCGCGCCCCGTTCGTGATGCCCAAGGCGGACAGTGCGTTCTCGCGCAGCAACGCGGTCTACGACACCACCATCGGCTGGCGCTTCGTGAACCCGAAGATGAAGGCGAAGCACGGCGTCGACCAGATGCCCGAGACCGCGGAGAACGTCGCCGGCGACTTCATGGTGTCGCGCCAGGACCAGGACGCCTTCGCCCTGCGCTCCCAGCAGCGTGCGCTGAAGGCTCAGGGCAATGGAAGCCTCGCCGAGGAGATCGTGCCGGTCACGGTGCCCACCAAGAAGGGAGACGCGACCGTGGTCTCGAAGGACGAGCACCCGCGCGAGACTTCGCTCGAGCAGCTGGCGAAGCTGAAGCCCATCGTGCGCGAAGGCGGCACGGTCACGGCCGGCAACGCGAGCGGTGTCAACGATGGCGCCGCGGCATTGATCGTCGCCTCCGAGGCGGCGGCGAAGAAATACGGCCTCACACCGCGCGCCCGGATCCTCGGCATGGCCTCCGCCGGCGTGCCGCCGCGCATCATGGGCTTCGGCCCCGCGCCCGCCTCGAAGAAGCTCCTCGCGCGCCTCGGGCTCAAGGCCGCCCAGATGGACGTGATCGAGCTGAACGAGGCGTTCGCGTCCCAGGTGCTCGCCGCGCTCCGCGACCTCGGAGTGCCCGACGACGCCGCGCACGTGAACCCCAACGGCGGCGCCATCGCCCTCGGCCACCCCCTCGGCGCCTCCGGTGCCCGCCTGGTCGGCACCGCCATGAACGAGCTCGCCCGCCGCAACGGCCGCTACGCGCTCGCCACCATGTGCATCGGCGTCGGCCAGGGCATCGCCCTCGCCCTGGAGCGGGTGTAAGCGTCGTTCCCGCGTAACTCAAGGAGCCGGGTTACTTGGTAACCTGACCCCTTGAAAGGAGCGCGCGATGTCGGTCCGGCCCGAGCTTGTCCTGCACGAGATCCTCGCCCGCGGCTTCCGCTCCTATTCGCGCGGCATCGTCAATGGATTCCTGTTCGCCACCCTGATGGTGGCGTTCGCGTGGCCCCGGCTGCCGCACGCCTTCCTGCTTTCCTGGTTCGCATGCGGGCTCCTGGTGGCGCTGGCGCGCCTCACCATCGCGCGCGCGTTCCTGCGCGAGCCGGAGCCGGTCGCCGATCCGCACCGATGGGCGCAGCGCGCCGCGGTGGCTTACGGCGGCACCGGCTTCCTGTGGGGAATCCTGGGCGCCGCGTGCATCCATTACGCCCCCGACGCCCGCGAATACATCCTGGTGGTGGTGTTCCTGATCATGCTGTTCGGCGTGCTGAACATGCAGGCGACCGCCGCCCATCCGCTGGTATTTCGTGCCTTCCTGTTCTCCGCGTTCGTGCCGATCCTCGCCATCTCGGTGGTGGAGCCGGCGCCCAACTATGTGCTGCGCATCATCCTCGAGTGCCTGGTCCTGTTCGTTTCCCTGACCGTCGGGCGAAGCGGCAACCGCTACGTGGCCGAGTCGGTGAAGATCCGCTTCGAGAACATCGAGCTGCTGCAGGACCTCACGCGCCAGAAGGAGGACCTGGACAAGGCCATCGCCGCCAAGTCCCACTTCCTCGCCGCCGCGAGCCACGACCTGCGCCAGCCCATGCAAGCCGTCGTGCTGCTGGTGGAAAGCCTGCAGGAGCGCGTGGCCGACCCCGACACCCGACGCATCGTGAAGAGCATTCGGCAGTCGGTGGCGTCCATGGCGACGCTGCTCAACGGAATCCTCGACATCTCCAAGTTCGACGCCGGGACGGTCAAGCCCGAGCGCGGGCATTTCGCCCTGAATCGCGTCCTCGAGCGGCTGCGTCACACGCTGGCAGACCAGGCGGCGCGGGGCGACCTTTCGTTTCGCGTGATGCGCTCGAGCGCCATCGTCGAGACCGATCCCATCCTGCTCTACCGCATCCTCGCGAACCTCGCCGGCAATGCGCTGCGCTACACCGATCGCGGCCGCGTCGTCGTGGGGGCGCGGCGCCGGCGCGCGGGAGTCGAGGTCCAGGTTTGGGACACCGGGCCCGGCATCGCCCAGGAAGACCTGGGCGAAATCTTTCGCGAGTTCCACCAGCTCGGGAACCCGCAGCGCGACCGCGAGCAGGGCCTGGGCCTGGGACTCGCCATCGTCGAGCGCACCGCCACCCTCCTGGGCCACCCGCTGCGCGTCGTCTCGCGCGTGGGCCATGGCTCGATGTTCTCGATCACCCTTCCGTACGGCGACGCGAAATCCGTCCGTCCACCGGAGCGCGCCCAGGCCGATTGGGCGTCGATGGAGGGCTGCACGGTGCTGGTGGTGGACGACGATCGCGAGATCCGCGCCGCCATGATGATGCTGCTGGAGAACTGGGGTTGCGAGGTGATGTGCGCATCCTCCGCTGCCGAGGCGCTCGCGCTCCTCGACAACGCCCCGCACCCTCCCGACGTGGTGGTCGCCGACTACCGGCTGCCCGGCGAGGACAACGGCATCCGCGTCATCCGCGCGGTGCGTGCGCGGCATCCGGAAACGAGCGGCGTCCTCATTTCCGGCGACATCGCGCCCACGGTGCTCAAGGAAGCCGAGGACTCCGGCTACAAGCTGCTGCACAAGCCCATTCGTCCGGCGCGCCTGCGGGCGCTCCTCGGCAACATCTGGCGGGAGCGCAGTGCGGTCCGCGAGGGGGTGCCATGAAGGTGCTGGTGATCGACGACCATGCCCTGATCCGCGCGGGCCTGCGCCCTGTGCTCGAGCAGCTGTCACCGGGAGAAACCGTGCTGGTGCTGGAAGCCCACAGCTACGCGCGCGGCGTGGAGATCGCCACCGCGAATCCGGAGCTGGACCTGGTGCTGCTGGATCTCAACCTGCCCAACGTGACCGGCCTCGCCGCGCTGGTGGACCTGCAGGAGCGCTTCCCCGAAGTCCCGGTGGTGATCGTCTCGGGCGAGGACGAGCCCGCGCTGGTGCGCGAGGCCTTCGAGCGCGGTGCGCTGGGCTTCATTCCCAAGTCTTCCACCAGCGCGGTGATCCTCTCCGCGCTTCGCCTGGTGCTCTCGGGCGGCACCTACCTGCCGCGCGAGATCATGCTGGCAGCGCAGCCCGCGGTGCCCGTCCCGCGATCGCAAACCATGGACCTGCGTGGACTCGACCTCACCCCGCGGCAGGTGGAAGTGCTGCAGCTGATCCTCGCCGGGAAGTCCAACAAGGTGATCTGCCGCGAGCTGGGCCTCGCCGAGGGCACGGTCAAGAACCACGTGGCCGCGGTTCTCAAAGCCCTCAACGCGTCGAATCGCGTCGAGGCGCTGGTCGCCGCCGCAAAGCTCGGCCTCAAGCCCTAGCCCCTGGTACCGCAGTCCTAGGACCCTGGTCCTATGCGGGCCCCGAATCGGCCATCGAGCCGATATTCGCCACGGCGGCGCTCCCCTATCGTTCGGGCTCCATTCCAACGGGAGCCCCCCATGTTCTCCAACGTCACCATCCGCACGCGTCTCGTCGTCCTGCTCGTCTTCGTGAATTCCATGCTGTTCGCGGCCGCGGGCTATGCGTGGTACGCCATCGACCGCCTCAACGACCAGCTGGTCCACGCGATGCAGGTGCAGGAACAGGAAGATCGCGCCGCCGATGCCGCGCGCCGCGCCCAGCTCGAATTCAAGACGCAGGTCCAGGAGTGGAAGAACATGCTGCTGCGCGGCGACGATGCGCAGCTCCTCGACCGCCACACCGCCGCCTTCGAAGCGAGCTCGGTGCGCGTCAACAAGCACCTCGCCTCGCTCAACGAGCAGGCGCGCGCCCTGGGTCTGCCGGCCGGCCTCGCCGACAAGGCGATCGCCGAGCACGCCGAGCTCGATCGCAAGTACCACGAGGCCTTCAAGCAGTTCCGCGGCAACGACATCGCCAGCGCCGACGTGGTCGACAAGGCCGTCCGCGGCATCGACCGCGCCGCGACCGACCAGATCGACGCCATCGTCAAGCTGGTGCATGACCACGCCGACGGCATCGCCGCCGGGACCGCCGCCTCCGCGGTGAACGAGAAGCGCGTGCTGATCATCGGCCTCGCGACGCTCGCC
>DATLEL010000113.1:0-11502 GCA_035525255.1 Usitatibacter sp. | reverse complement strand
ATGAGGTTCAGCTGTTCGGATTCCATAAGCGAATTATAACGGGTCAAAAACTGGTGTCAGACACGGCTCGTGTCCGACACCACGGTCTCGATGGTGAGCTGCAGCGTCGCGGCGCCCTGGTACTCGTTCACCTCGACGCGGTAGACGGCGTCGATGCGCGCGGGCAGCGGTTCCGACTGGCCGAAGAGCATGGCGGAGAAGCGCTGGCCGTCGCGCAGCAAGGCGAGCTTCGAATGCTTCTCGCCGACGACGCGCTGGGCAGCGACCTCGAAAGAGCCGGCGAAGCGCGGCTCGGGGAAGCCCTGGCCCCACACGTGGCGGCGCAGGAGGTGGGCGAAGTCGAGGCTCAGCTCGCGCGGGGAGAGCTCGCCGTCGGTCTCGATGAATTCCTCGAGGTCCGCGGGCGTGAGGAGCTGGCGCGCAACGGCTTCGAACGCCGCGCGGAAGGGATCGAGCCCGCCCGGCGCGAGCGTGCAACCGGCGGCGGCGGCATGGCCGCCGAAGCGCTCCATCACGCCGGGCGCGCGCTTGTCCACCAGGTCGAGCGCGTCCCGCAGGTGCATGCCGGCGATGGAGCGTCCGGAGCCCTTGAGCCGCCCGCCACTGTCGGCGGCGAACGCGAACACCGGCCGATGCAGCCGATCCTTGAGGCGCGAAGCGAGCAGCCCCACCACACCCGCGTGCCAATCCTCGCGATGGATGGCGAGGCTGTAGGCATCGCCGGGCTGGGTTTCCTCCAGCAACGCAAGTGCCGAGGCCTGCATGCCGCCCTCGATCTCGCGCCGCTCGCGATTCATGCGGTCCAGGCGCTGCGCCAGCGCCAGGGCGCGCGCGGAATCGCCCGCGAGCAGGCACTCGATGCCGATGGACATGTCGTCCAGTCGCCCGGCCGCATTGAGGCGCGGGCCCACGGCGAAGCCGAGGTCGTACGCCGCCGCACGCGTGGGATCCCGGGCTGCCACCATCATCAGCGCGGCAATGCCGGGACAGGCGCGGCCGGCACGGATGCGGGCGAGGCCCTGCGTCACCAGCACGCGGTTGTTGGTGTCGAGGCGCACCACGTCGGCGACCGTGCCGAGCGCCACGAGGTCGAGCAGCTCGGCGAGGTTGGGCTCGGCACGCGCCGCGAACGCGCCGCGCCGTCGCAGCTCGGCTCGCAACGCCAGCATCACATAGAAGATCACGCCCACGCCGGCGAGGTGCTTGCTGGGGAAGCCGCAACCCGACTGGTTGGGATTCACGATGCACGCAGCCGCCGGCAATTGCGCGCCGGGCAAGTGGTGGTCGGTGACCAGCACGCGCATGCCCAGCCGATTCGCTTCAGCCACGCCCTCGACCGCCGCGATGCCGTTGTCCACGGTGATCAGCAATTGCGGTGACCGCGCAGCCGCCTCGCGCACGATTTCCGGCGAGATGCCGTAGCCGTGCTCGAAGCGGTTGGGCACCAGGTAGTCGACGGTGGCGCCGAAAGCGCGCAGCGCCTTCACCCCCACCGCGCAGGCGGTCGCGCCGTCGGCGTCGTAGTCCGCGACGATGAGCATCCGCTCGCCGGCGGCGATGGCGTCGGCGAGCAGCCGCGCCGCGTCGTCGATGTGGCTCAGCTTCTCGGGGGCGAGCAGCGCCTGCAACGTGGTGGCCAGCTCATGCAGGTCCGCCACGCCGCGCGCCGCGTAGATGCGCGCGAGGCGCGGGTCGCATCCGCCTGCGACGAAACGCTCGCAAGCCGCTGCATCGAAGCTCCGTGTGCGGACGTCAGGCATGGGTGGCGATCGGCTTGCGGGAACGGAACCAGCGCCAGCGCGTGCCTGCCGTGAGCGTCGCGACGAGCGTGTCGCGTGGGCCCGGCAACACCAGCGAAACGCGCTCGAAGCGGCGGATGGCACGATCGATTTCCGCGAACCACGTCTCCTCGAGCGCCTGTGCAGCCTTGCGCCACGCTTCGTCGTCACCGCGCCGCAGCGCCGCACCGAGGCCGTCGAGCACCACCAGAACCGATTCGTCCACACCCACGGCGTCGATGGATGCAAAGTCACGCGGTGCGGCCACGGTGCGCACTCCCGAGAGACGGCCGAGGCCCGCCGCGAACGGCTCGTCCGCGCACACCAACGCGTACGGCGAATCGATCGACTCCGGGAGCTGGCCTTCGCCCCAGAACCACACGCTGTTGATGGCGGGCCGGCCCTCGGCCTCGCGCGCCTGGTTCACCGCGTGCTGCGAGAACAGCATCTGCACCTCGGTGATCGCCGACGGCCAGTTGATGCGGCCGCTGCCCACGGGAAGCAGGCGGAAGACGTTGCGCCCCAGCGCCTCCGGCAGCGGCACCGTGCGCGGCAGCTCGCCGTCGGGTACTCGCACGTACCAGCGATGCGGCGTCGGGGCCACGAATTCGAGGCCGTCGTCGGCGAAGAGTGCTTGCAGCGCAGCGACCAGGGCATTCGCCTCGTCGCGCATCACGCCGAGGATGCCCGCGTCATGCAACGCGACGGCGTCCTGGCCGACGCGAAGGTGCACGGGATCCGCGCGCAGCCACGCGCCCGCGCGCGGTGCGTCGTCAGCAGCCAAGGTCACCGCGGCGATCGGGATGGGCGCGCCCAACGCGAAGGTTGCCGAGAGCGCCGCCTCCAGGCCGCGATGGGGAAGCCGGCGTGACACGCCGCGCGCCAGCCACGATTCGAGCGCGGGGAGGCGTTGCGAGCGGAGGGCTTCGGGGGCGTCGACCGGCAGCAGGAGGTCGGGTATTACGAGGTCGAGCGGCATGTAGGCGCAATTATCGGCCCAAAACGAGCCGTCCTGCGCACGCTACTTTTTCGTAGGCGGCGCGTCCTTGGCGAGTCGCGGCAACTCGACGACGAACGTGGTCACGCCAGCGGGATCGGACGCCGCTTCGATCCGGCCTCCGTGCGCCGCGACGATCGCGCGCGCGATGTACAGGCCCAGCCCGAGGTTGGTGGCGGGTTTGGCCGATGCGTCGGGAGAGTCCCCCTGCACCAGCGGCTCGAACATGCGTGCGAGCGTCTCCTCGGCGAGGACAGGGCCCTGGTTGCTCACTTGCAGTATCAGGGCGTGGCTCGTGCCTTTCGCGAGGAGGGTGATCGGCGTGCCGCGCCGGCCATGCTGCACGGCGTTGTTGAGGAGGTTGGAAACCACCTGGCGCATGCGGTCGGCGTCGAATACGCCGTCCAGCGTGCCCTCGGAGTCGAACTGCAGCGGCGCCCCGGGAACGGCGTGGGAGACCTCGTCGACAGCCGTGCGGCAGACTTCGCCGAGGTCCGCGGGCCGCGGCACGATAGGCATGGCCTTGCCAAGGCGCGAACGCGTGTAGTCGATGAGGTCGCCGATCATCGCCTCCATCGCCGTCACGCTGCGTTTCGCCGCCGCCAGCGCCCGCACCCGCGTCTGCTCGTTGGGGGGGCCTTCGAGTACGGTCACCGCGCCCGACATCGCGCCCAGTGGGCTGCGAAGATCATGGCCCACGATGGCGATGAACGTATCCCGCGACTTGGCGAGCTCCTTCGAATAGCTCTCCACCGAGTCCGCGAGGGCCTCGTCGATGCCCTCGTTGAAGCGCATCATTTCGTAAGCGCTCTTCGGGTCGCCGAAGCCTTCCTTCGCGATCCATAACCTCAGGACCGTCGCGCGCAGCGCGCGGAATTCCGCGACCAGCTCGACCAGGTCGAAGCCGACCGTGTGGCGCAGCGCCCCGTGGGAAGTGGCGGCGGCGCTTTCGGCGGGCGTCCCCGGATCCATGCCCTTCGACTTGAGCTTCTGCTCGCTTTCCGATTGAGCAGTCTGGATATCCTTGGCGATCGCCTCGAGCATCGTGCGGGCGTGGTCGCGCAGCGCGAGCGCATCCATGTGGCCCGCGTGCTTGAGGGTACGCGCGAACGCTTCCCATTCGGCAAGGATTTCGTCGAGGTTGTCGAGGATGAAGCTGGACACGAGGGACTCTCGGGAGACGTTCGGCCTGGAGGGATTATCCCTCATCCGGATCGGTGCGATGATTCGTGGCGATGACCGATCGACAGCACATCCGCTTCTGCACCAGCTCCGACGGCGTGAGCCTCGCCCACGCAACGCTGGGACACGGCACGCCGCTGGTGAAGGCCGCCAACTGGCTTACCCACCTCGAGCACGACTGGCAGAGTCCCATCTGGCGCCATTGGGTGCTGGGCCTGTCGCGTCACCACGCCTACACGCGTTACGACACGCGCGGCTGCGGGCTGTCGGAGCGCGAGCCCGCGGACTTCTCGTTCGAATCGTGGGTGCGCGACCTCGAGGCGGTGGTGGACGCCAACAAGCTCGAGCGTTTCTCCCTCCTCGGCATTTCCCAGGGCGGCCCTATCGCCATCGCCTATGCCGTGCGCCACCCCGAGCGCGTCTCGCACCTCGTGCTGTATGGCGCATTCGCGCGAGGACGCTTGAAGCGCGGCGCGCAAAGCATCGAGGAGGCGATGCTGTACTACAAGCTGGTGGAGCTCGGCTGGGGCACGGACGCGGCGGCATTCCGCGAAGTCTTCGCCCGCGAGTTCCTGCCGGACGGCTCCCCGGAGACCATCCAGGCGTTCGACGAGCTGCAGCGTGTTTCCGCATCGGGCGCGAAGGCGGTGCGCATGATGCAGGTCTCGGACCAGATCGACGTGAGCGAGCTCGCCCCGCGCCTCGCGTGTCCCACGCTGGTGCTGCATGGGCGCGGCGACCGGCGCGTCGCTTTCGAGGAGGGGCGGCGGCTGGCGGCGCTCATCCCGAATGCGCGCTTCGTGCCGCTGGAGAGCCACAACCACGTGCTGCTGGAGTCGGAGCCCGCGTGGCCGGCCTTCCTCGGCGCCCTCGAGTCTTTCCTGCCAGGCGCCACGCCGGGCGCGTTCGGCGATCTCACCGCGCGCGAGCGCCAGCTGCTCGATTTGCTGGCGCGCGGACTGGACAACCACCAGATCGCGGCACACCTGGAGCTCGCGGAAAAGACGGTGCGCAACCACGTCTCGGCCATCTTCACCAAGCTGGGCGTGGACAATCGCGCGCGGGCCGTCGTGCGAGCGCGCGAGGCGGGATTCGGCTCCTAGGGACGGCGGTCCCGCCCTGGAGGGCCGGCACGGCGCCTTTCCGGCGCCAGCCGGGACAAGCGCCCCATGCGCCCCAAGCGCGTGAATCCCACCATGGCTCCAGCAGCGGTCGCCCTTCGGCACCGCGCCCCACAGGAGCCCTCCATGGATACCGCCATCATCGTTCCGAGCCATGCCCGTTACGCCAAGTGCATCGAAGCCTCCCGGCGCGTTCGCTGGGAGATCGACAAGGACGTGATCCGCGGGCGCACCTTCGACTACTCCCGCAAATTCCTGCCTGACGGCCTGGCGCGCATCGATTCCTTCAAGCTCGCCAGTGCCGACGAGCGCCGCTTCATGTCGCAGGTTCAGGGCCGCACCTACGCCAACATGTTCGGGCTGGTGGAGCGCTTCATCAGCGCCAAGATCCTCGAGGTCACCCGCGGTCACGCCTTCGGCGACCAGGTGGTGGTCGAGTCGCTGGTGCGCTTCACCGACGAGGAGCTCAAGCACCAGGAGCTCTTCCGACGCCTCGAGGTCATGATGGCGGCCGGCATGCCACGGGGCTATCGCTTCATCCCGCAGGGGAACGACGTCGCCGGCGCCGTGCTCGGCAAGAGCACCTGGGCCGTGCTCGGGCTCACCTGCCACATCGAGCTCTTCTCCGTGGACCACTATCGCCAGAGTATCGACCGCGACGCCGCTGTCTCCGAGCTCTGGAAGGACGTA
The DNA here is from genome assembly GCA_035525255.1 of Usitatibacter sp. Classification (GTDB taxonomy): domain Bacteria; phylum Pseudomonadota; class Gammaproteobacteria; order Burkholderiales; family Usitatibacteraceae; genus Usitatibacter. Next base: position 5,734 of record DATLEL010000113.1, on the reverse strand, counting down.
TTCCTGTTCCATATGAAGGAAGAGGCGCAGCACGCGGTGCTGGACGAGATGGAGTGGCAGCGCGAGGACGCGCGGCTCACGCCCCTGCAACGCGACCAGGCCGTCGGCGACCTGATCGACCTGGTGGGCGCGGTGGACGGGCTGCTGCAGCTCCAGGCCGCGTCGGACTGCGAGTACTTCGTGAGCAACGTCGCGCGCAAGGTCGACCCGCGCGAGACCGCGGCACTCGGCGCCGGACTCCTCGAAGCCTACCGCTGGCAGTACATCGTCTCGGGCGTGCGCCACGAGCGTTTCATGGCGATCCTCGGCGCGATGGTCACGCCGGCGCAGATGGAGCGCATCGGCGCGGCGCTGGCGCCCTTGCTGGGCGAGGCCGCGAGCGTGGAGGGCTAGAATGCCCCGATCCCTCCAGCGCGGAGCGCGCCATGACCGGACGAAGCCTCGCAATTCTCGTGACGCTCTGCCCGGTCATGGCGCTTGCCCAGGCGCCGGATCCGATCACACTGTACGGACGCGTGTTCGTGGCGCTGGAGTCGGTGGAGGCCGCGGGCGACGAAGGCCGCGCCACGCCCCTCAAACGGCGGACGCGCGTCTCCGACCAGTCGTCGCTGCTCGGCGTGCGCGGTTCGGAAGCCCTCGGCGGCGCGCTTTCTGCCGTGTTCCAGCTGGAAACCGTCTTCAAGGCGGACGAGAACAACTCCACCTTCGCGAACCGGAATAGCGGCATCGGCCTTCGTGGCGTGCCCGGCACCGTCGTGCTGGGCCGCTGGGACACGCCGCTCAAGGCCGCGACCACGGGAGTGGACGCGTTCAGTGACCTCACGCTGGGCGGCATCACGGCGGCGCTCAATGGCAGCGGGCTCGCGGGGCGGCAGGGGACGTTCGACCGGCGCGACACCAACGTGATCCAGTACTGGTCGCCCGTCGTGGGCGGCTTCGCCTTGCGCCTGAGCCATGCAGTGAACGAGGGCAGGACCGGGTTCCTCAACCCGAGCCAGAGTGGAGCCAGCCTGGTCTACTCGGCAGGCACGTGGTACGCAGGTTATGCCTACGACGAGCTGCGCGACGGCACCTTTGCGATCGAGCTCGAGAAGCAGGCGGCGCACGCGATCTTCGGGCATGTCACGTTTGGCCCGCTGCGCGTGGGCCTGGTGCACGAGCGCATCCTCCGCCCGACTTTCTCGACGCAGAAGGCGTGGATGGCCAACGCGATCGCGTCGTTCGGTTCCCATCAATTCATCTACCAGTACCAGCGCGCACGCGGCGGCAGCGACAACCGCTTCGAGCCCATTCCCGCGGCAGGCGTCCCCGTGCCGCATGTGCTTTTCCTCGTCCCCGGCGAGCCGCGTTGCGACGTGCACGTGGCCGCGTACCAATATCACTTCTCGCGCCGCACCATGCTCCTCGCGCAGTACGTGCGGATCTCCAACAACCTGCCCTCGACCTGCAACTTCGGCACCAACCCGCTGCCGATCGACGGCGGCCAGGACCTGCGCGGCGCCACGCTGGGAATGCGGCACCTCTTCTGAAACTGGGATAATCCGGTTCCGCGTCGAACCGGATCACCCTTGCGCCCCTTCGAGCTTTTCATCGGCCTGCGCTACACCCGCGCCAAGCGCCGCACGCACTTCATCTCCTTCATCTCGCTCATCTCGATGCTCGGCATCGCGCTCGGCATCGCGGCGCTGATCACGGTGATGTCGGTGATGAACGGCTTCGAGAAGGAGATCCGCGCGCGCATCCTCGGCGCCGCTTCGCACATCCAGGTGATGGACCCCGAGCGCGGCATCGCCGACTGGGCCGCCCTCGCGCAGCGCATGAAGCAGAACCCGGAGGTGACCGCGGCGGCGCCCTTCATCAACGCGCAGGGCTTGCTCTCGACTGGCTCGGCGGTGCGCGGCGTGTTCGTGCGCGGGGTGCTGCCGGAGCTGGAGGACCAGGTCGCCGATTTCGGCAAGCACATGCGCGCCGGAAGCCTCGCCGCGCTGCGGCCCGGCGAATTCGGCATCGCCATCGGCATCGGCATCGCCCGAGCGCTACAGCTGCGGGTGGGCGACCGGGTGACGCTCATTTCTCCCCAGGGGCAGGTGACCCCGGCCGGCCTCATGCCGCGGTTGAAGCAATTCACCGTCGTGGGGATCTTCTCCCTCGACCACAATGAATACGACTCGGCGCTCGCGCTCACGCGGCTGGAGGACGCCCAGGTCCTCTACCGCATGGATAGCACCGTGACCGGCATCCGCCTCAAGGTGCGAGACACCGACTTGGCACCCCGCGTGGCGCGCGAGCTCGCCCGCACGCTGCCGGCTGACACGATGATCTCCGACTGGACGCAGCAGAACGTGAACTACTTCCGCGCCATCGAGATCGAGAAGCGGATGATGTTCATCATCCTCACGCTGATCATCGCCGTGGCGGCCTTCAATCTCGTCTCCACGCTGGTGATGGTGGTGACGGACAAGCATCCCGACATCGCTATCCTGCGCACCCTCGGGGTCTCGCCGGCGAGCGTGATGCAGATCTTCGTGGTGCAGGGCGCGGTGATCGGCATGATCGGCACGTTGCTGGGCGTGGTTACCGGCGTCCTGCTGGCGCTCAACGTGGACGTGGTGGTGCCCGCCGTCGAGCGCGCATTCCATTTCCAGATCCTCTCGCGCGAGGTCTACTACATCAGCGAGCTCCCCTCGGACCTGCATTGGCGCGACGTGTGGACCGTGGCGCTGGTGTCCCTAGGCCTCGCGTTCGTCGCGACCATCTATCCGAGCTGGCGCGCCTCCCGCGTGAATCCCGCCGAGGCGCTGCGCTATGAGTGAGGCTCGCGAGGTCCTCTCCTGCCGAGGGCTCGTCAAGACCTATGGCCTGGGCGATGTCGCGGTCCCGGTGTTGCGAGGCATCGATTTCGCGGTGCGCGGCGGCGAGTCGGTGGCGATCGTCGGCGCCTCGGGCTCGGGCAAGAGCACGCTGCTGCACCTGCTGGGCGGGCTCGACAAGCCGACGGCCGGCGAAGTGACCCTGCTCGGGCGCGAGATCTCCAGGCTCGGCCCCGCGGAGATGGGACAGCTGCGCAACCAGTCGCTGGGCTTCGTCTACCAGTTCCACCACTTGCTGCCGGAATTCTCCGCGCTGGAGAACGTGGCGATGCCGCTGCTGATCCGCCGAGCGCCGCAGCACGAGTGCGATGCGCGGGCGAAGGCGATGCTGGAGGAGGTGGGGCTGGGGCATCGACTCGAGCACCGCCCCGGCGAGCTCTCCGGCGGGGAGCGCCAGCGCGTGGCGGTCGCGAGGGCGCTGGTGACCGAGCCCGCCTGCGTGCTCGCCGACGAGCCCACGGGCAACCTCGACCGCGAGAACGCAGCGCGAATCTTCGACCTGATCCTGGCGCTGAATCGCCGCCATGGCGCGGCGTTCGTCATGGTCACGCACGATCCCGAGCTCGCGGCGCGCATGGACCGGCGCCTCCGGATCACCGACGGGCGTATCGACTGACTAGTAGGGTCGCGCGACCATGCTGATCACGTACGGGCTTCCCGGCTCGGGCGGATTCGCGATGGCGGCGGTGCGGCGCTCGCGCAGCAGGTCCATCAGGGCCTGGCGCGCGGCGAGCGCTGCGTTGCGATAGACCCGGATGCGCTCGTCGGCGGCCGCGGTGAATTTCGTCGGCACCATGCCGATGCCGTCGCGCGGCGACCAGGTGTCGCGGCGCGCGACCGCGAGGTCGTGCTCCGCCTGGTCGAGCTGCGCGTTGGCGCGCGCGATCGCCTCGTCGCTCACGAACAGGCGCTCCGCGTAGGGCACGGCAATCGACGCGGCGCGGTTCTGTTGCGCGGTGCCGCGGTCGCTCATGATGCGGGTCTCCAGCAGCTTCGCATCGCGCGAGGGCGGCATGTCGGAGAACATGATGTTGCCATTCGGCCCGACGGACTTGTACATCACCCCCGCCTGGACCGGCAGGGCGGCGAGGAGAGCGAGGCAGAAGGCGAGCGGGCGTGTGGAAACCATGCCTGCAGGATGACGCGCCCACAAGTCATGGCGGAGTGCATTAACGCGTTCGTGCCTAGTCGGGTGGAGCCACGTTCGGGGCCCCAGATGACACCGGCGTAGGCGCTGTTCCTACAACCAGGATCGCGTGGCGCGGGCGACATCCTCCGGAGAGCGCACCAGCACCGTCTTCATGCCCGCCGCGCGGGCGCCCTCGAGGTTGGCTTCGGTATCGTCGAAAAACAGGATCCGCTCCAGCGGCACGCCGATGCCGGCCGCCACCCGGTCGAACGATTCGCGCTCCGGCTTGCGCACTCCCATCTCGGAAGAGATGAAGCGCTTCCGCAGCGGGCGAAGCGCTTCCGCGTAACGATTCGACCAGTATGCGTAGTGCGTCGCGTTGGTGTTCGACAGGAGGTGCAATGCGACGCGCGGCTCTAGCGCGCGCAGCAGCGACACGGTCTGCGGGAATTCCGAGCCGAAGACCTGCTGCCAGCCGTCGGCGAACTGCGCGTCGGTGAGGTCGATGCCGAGGTCTTTCCGCAGCGAGGCGAAATAGGCGGTGATGTCGATCTCCCCGCGCTCGTGCTGCTGGTACGCCTCCCCGTGGGAGAAACGCTCCTTCACCTGCGCGAAGGGCACGCCCGCGAGCTCGGCCCAGCGCGCGAACACGCGGTCGAAGTCGATTGCAATGATCACGCCGCCGAAATCGAACAGCAGCGCGTCTATTTCGTCTTTCAAGGTTCAGGCCTTTCGGGTTCTGAAAGTGATGGAGTAGCGCAGCTCCGCGGTCGGCGCGATCGAGTGCTGCCAGCCCCAGCGCGCTTCGTCCTGCAGGATGTAGGCGGATCGAGGCGCCAGATCCAAATTGAAGATCGGCTCGCGCGCTCGGGGAGGAAAGCGGCGGAAGCGCATCCGCGCCGTGCCCGCGAGCGAGATGCCGACGACCTTCTCGAATTGGGGCACGTCGCGATGCCACCCGAGCTGCGTTCCCGGCCGGTATTCCGCCACCAGGGCGTACCCGAGGTCGCTGGGCTCGAGCCCCGCCCAGCGGGCGGCGCGGTCGCGCAGCGGCAGCAGGAAGGGCGCCATCTCGGGCGCAGGTGTCAGCTCGTTGGCGTCGAAGTCGTAGCCGGCACCGAAGCTCGCCACACGCCGCCTGGCGGTGTATTCCTTGTACTGCGCCTCGCGAAGGTCGAGCGCGCGGACGCCTTCGAGCACCCGCGCTTCGTCTTCCGCATCGAGGAAGCCCGCCTGGTATACGAGCCCCGAGGGCAGCGCGTTCGCCTCGGCGAAGAGTCCGGCCTGCATCGCGAGTCAGAATTTCACCGGATCCAGCGAGCGCCACAGGTACCAGGTTGCCACCGAGCGGTACGGCGCCCACGGCGCGCCAATGGCGCGCATTTCGTCGCGCGTGATCGGCTCGCCGCCATTGTACTGGCGCTCCATCGCGCGGCGCAGGCCGAGGTCGTCCACCGGCAGCACATCGGGTCGCTTCATATGGAAGATCAGGAACATCTCCACGGTCCAACGTCCGATGCCCTTCACCACGATGAGTTCCTCGATGATCGCCTCGTCGTCCATGCGCGCCCAGCGCCGCGGCTTCACCTCGCCGCGGTGGAACCGGCCGGCCAGGTCCTTCACGTAGGAGACTTTCTGCCCGGAGAAGCCGCAGGCGCGCAGCGCGGCGTCCTCGAGCGCGACCACGCTGGCGGGAGTCACCCTCCTGGCGAGCTTGGCGAAGCGTCCCCAGATC
>DATLEL010000096.1:0-6239 GCA_035525255.1 Usitatibacter sp. | reverse complement strand
GCGACCGCGCTGCATTTCCCGAAGGACTTCGGCCACAACTGGGACGCCCTCGAGGAATGCCTCACCGACATGGAGTGGGCCGATGCCGACGGCTACGTGATCTTCTACGACCACATCGACGGCTTGCTCGCCGCGCACCCGGACCAGTTCGAGACCTTCGTGGAGATCTGCCGGGATGCGGTCGCCTCCTGGAAGGGAGACGACAAGGCGATGCTGGTGCTGCTCTCGGGCGCGAAAGCGCCGAAGGGCGTGGGGAAGCTGAGAAAAGACGCCGAGGAGTGATTGGGCCCCGGACTATTGCCGCAGGTGCGGAATCCGGGGTGACACTAAGGACAGACGACGGGGATGCGCTCGGCCAGGCGGATTTCCGTGGCGGTGACTTGCGCGCGGTACGCGAGGACCTCGACGCCGGCCTCTATCGCTTCACGCAGCATGCGGCCGTACTCGTGGTCGATGCCGTCCGCGGGGCGCACCTCCTTCACGTCGCCGCGCTGCACGCAATAGAGCTGCACAGGGCGCAGGCCCTGTGACTTGAGCCGGATCAGCTCGCGCAAGTGGCGCGAGCCCCGCGTGCTGACGCAATCGGGAAACAGCGCCACTCCCTTCGTCGCCGCCGCCGTGACGTTCTTCACCTCGACGTAGCACGGCGTACGATCTTTCGACTCGAGCACCAGGTCGACGCGGCTCTTCTCTTCACCATAGGCGACCTCGCGGCGGATGGTGGGATAGCCCGCAAGCTCCGCGATGGTCCCCTCGGCGATCGCTTCCGCTACAAGTGAGTTCGGCAGCGCTGTATTGATGCCCACCAGCACCTCGCCCACCTCGACGATTTCCCACGTATGGCGATATTTGCGCGTGGCGCTGTCGCTCTCCGAGAGCCACACACGGCTTCCGGCTTCGCAGCATCCCATCATCGAGCCCGTATTGGGGCACGCGGCGGTGATCACGCCGTGCTCGAGCTGGATGTCGGCGAGGAAACGCTTGTAGCGCCTGAGGAGGCGCCCTTCGACCAGGACCCGCGGGAATCTCATGTCGCGAGCCTACAGGCCCCGCGGTACCCGGGCAACGCGCTACGCCGCGGGTGCGGACCCTTCCCCCTCGGTGTCCTGGCTATCCAGCTGCTTGCGGACCTCGACCATGTCGAGCTCCTTCGCCTTCGCGATCACCTGCTCGAACGCGCCCTGCGGCAATGCCCCAGGCTGGGAGAACACGATGATCTGCTCGCGAAACACCATGAGCGTGGGAATCGAGCGGATCTGGAAATGCGCGGCGATCTCCTGCTCGTCGTCCGTGTTCACCTTGGCGAATACCACGTCCTGGTGCTGCTCCGAGACCTTCTCGAATACCGGGGCGAAGCCGCGGCACGGGCCGCACCACGGCGCCCAGTAATCCACCACCACCGTCGGGTTGGACGTGATGACCTGCTCGAAATTTTCCTTGGTGAGTTCGACGACCGCCATTCAAGCCTCCAGCAGTGAGCGCAGCATCCACGCGGTCTTTTCATGCACCTGCAAGCGCTGCGTGAGCAGGTCCGCGGTCGGCTCGTCGCTCGCGCGCTCGACGGCCGGGAAGAGCTTGCGCGCCGTGCGGGCAACGGCTTCGTGGCCTTCCACGAGCAGGCGGATCATCTGCTGGGCATCCGGCACTCCCGCGGTCTCGGGAATCGACGCGAGGCGCGTGAGGTCCGACGTGGTGCCCGGGGCGGGAAAGCCCAACGCGCGGATGCGCTCCGCGATTGCGTCGAGCGCGGTCCAGAGCTCGTTGTACTGCGCCTCGAACATCAGGTGCAGCGTCTGGAACATCGGCCCGGTCACGTTCCAGTGGAAATTGTGCGTCTTGAGGTAGAGCGCGAAGTTGTCGGCGAGCAGCTTCGACAGCCCCTCCGCGATGCGGGCGCGGTCCTTCTCGGAGATGCCGATGTCGATCAGGGGAAGTGCGGCGGCCTTGGCCATGTTCTCGTCCCGTGCAGGTGTAGTTGGACAGCTTGGCGCATTCCGGTTCCGGAGCGCCAATGAAAAATTCCTATGCGGCCGATAGGCGCGCGCAATCTAGCGCAGCTTGTCCGCGGTGGTGGTGAGCGCCTCGACCATCTTCTGCAGCGCATCCACCATCTTCGCGTCGGTGAGCTTGCCGGTTGCATCGAACGCATGGTCGGCACGAGACAGCTGCACCTGGTTCGGCAGCACCAGGACGCCGAGCGCGCCGAAGATCTGGCGCAAGTGCGGCAGCCCGCGGATGCCGCCGTACGCGCCGGGCGTGGCGGTCATCATTCCCGCCACCTTGCCGCGGAACGGAGCAAGCCCGCTGTTCTGGCCCTTGCCGTCGCCGATGCTGCGCGAGAGCCAGTCGAGCGTGTTCTTGAGGAGCGAGGAGACCGACGCGTTGTTCTCGGGCGATGCGACCAGCAGCGCATCGTGGGCCATGAAGATTTCGCGCAGCTTGCGCGCGTTCTCCGGCATGCCCTGCTCCGCTTCGAGGTCGCCGTGGTAGACGGGAATCGGATATTCGTCGAGGTCGAGCAAGGTGACCTCGGCGCCGGTGGCGCGCAGCGCGTCGGCCGCGACGCGCGCGAGCTTCTTGTTGAGCGACTCCCGCCGCGCGCTGCCCGCGAATACCAGGACGCGCGCCATCATTCCTCCAGCGTGCCCATGCGGCCGGTGCGATAGGCGATCTCCGCCGCGCGCACCTGCTCCACGTTGTTCATGACGAACGGACCGTGGAACACCAGCGGGCCCTCGGCGGGCGCCCCACCGAGCATCATTACTTCGAGCGCGGCGCTGCTCGTGTTGGCGATGCGGATCGCGCCGGAAGCACCATCGAACAGCGCGAGCTCCCCGAGGCCGGCGCGGGTTGCGGGTGCACCGAACTGTCCCTCGCCCGCGATCACGTATGCCGCGATCTCGAAACCATCGGCCGCCGCGGCTTCGAAGCTCGCGCCGGGCTCGAGCGTCAAGTGCGCCAGCACCAAGGGCATCAAGGCCTCCGCGGGACCACGCACGCCCGCGAGCTCTCCCGCGACGACGCGCAGGGTCGTCCCCTGGTTGATCGACTGCGGGATCGACCCCGCATCGAGGCGCTGGTAGCGCGGCGCCATCTGCTTGTGCGCGCGAGGCAGCGAAGTCCACAGCTGGATGCCGTGCAACGTGAGCTCGGAATCATCCTCGGCGAGCGGACGCTCGGCGTGGATGATGCCGCGCCCCGAGGTCATCCACTGCGCGCCGCCCTTGCTGACGATGCCGGTGTGCCCCGCGGAATCGCGGTGCTGGTTGCGTCCCGACAGCAGGTAGGTCACGGTCTCGATGCCGGCATGGGGATGGGGTCCCACGCCATCATGTCCCGGCTTGATGCGCATCGGCCCGAAATGGTCGAGGAACACCCAGGGACCGACGGAATGACGCTCACGGTCGGGCAGCGCGCGCCGCACGGTGAACGTGCCCACGGGAGCGACCTGCGATTTGACGACGCGCTCGACCGCGCGCACGGCCTGGTCTACGACGGTATTCATCATTTTCCTTTCAGGCGAGGTCGAACAGCAGCACTTCGGCGTCACGGCCCTGCTCGATGCGCACCGCCTGCCCGCCCGAGAGCTTCACCGCGTCGCCGTGCGCAAGCGGATTGCCATTGACCGTGACTTCGCCGCGCACCACGTGGACATAGGTACGACGCCCGGCCTGTGGCGTGTGCTCCAGCGTCTCCACCCCATCGACAAGCGCCGCGTAAAGCCGCGCGTCCTGATTGATGGTGACGGAGCCGTCGCGACCATCGGGCGAAGCGATCAGCCGCAGCTGCCCCCGCTTGGAAGCGGGGTCGAAGCGCTTCTCCTCGTAGCCCGGAGCCGCCCCACGCACGCTGGGCTCGATCCAGATTTGCAGGAAATGCACCGGGTCGCGCTCGGAGGCGTTGTACTCGCTGTGCGAGACCCCGGTGCCCGCGCTCATGCGCTGCACATCGCCGGGACGGATCACCGAGCCGTTGCCCATGGAATCCCGGTGCGCGAGGCCGCCCTCGAGCACATAGCTGATGATCTCCATGTCGCGATGGCTATGGGTGCCGAAGCCCTTGCCCGGCTGGACCCGATCCTCGTTGATGACGCGCAACGACCCGAATCCCATGTGGCCCGGATCGTAGTAGTCCGCGAAGGAAAAGCTGTGGAAGGAGTCGAGCCACCCATGCTGGGCATGGCCCCGGTCCTGGCTGCGGCGGATCTCGGTCATGAGGGTTTCCTTTGTAGTTCTTGAATGGTGAAATGTATGATGGGGCTGGGTTTTATCGCATACAAGCGCAATGATTCGACCAGATCGTTCGCATTAATTGAACATCCGGCTCAGCCTCGATTCCCTCCAGGTCCTGGACGCCATCGACCGCCGCGGGTCCTTTGCCGCCGCCGCCGAGGAGTTGCACCGCGTTCCGTCAGCGATCACTTACTCGGTGAAGCAGCTCGAGGAGGGATTGGGGCTTGCCCTCTTCGACCGCACCCGCCATCGCGCAGTGCTCACCCCCGCGGGCCGAGAGCTGCTCGCGGAAGGAAGGCGCCTGCTGCGCGCGGCCGCCGACCTCGAGTGCAGGGTGCAGCAGGTGGCCAACGGCTGGGAGGCCGAGCTGCGGATCGCCGTCGACACCCTCGTCGGCATGCCCAAGCTCTACCGGCTGGTGGAGGAGTTCTACCGCGAAGCGGCGGGGACGCGCCTGCGCCTGGGCGAGGAAGTGCTCGGCGGGACCTGGGATGCGCTCGCCTCGGGACGCGCGGACCTGGCGATCGGAGCCTCGGGCGATCCACCCTCCGGCCGCAGTTACGCGACGCGCGTGCTCGGCCGGGTGCAGATGGTGTTCGCGGCCGCGCCCTTCCACCCCATCTGCAGCGAGCCGCTGCCGCTCGCCGACGAAACGATCCAGCGCCACCGCGCGGTGAGTGTCGCCGACAGCTCGCGGCTGTTGCCGCCGCGAACGCTCGGCCTCATCTCGGGCCAGGACGTGCTGAGCGTGCCGACCCTGCAGGCCAAGGTCGACGCGCAAGTGGCGGGCCTGGGCGTGGGCTCCCTGCCCTCGTGGATCGCCGAACGCGAGGTCCAGGCGGGGCGGCTCGCGATCCTGCCCACCGCGGCGCCGCGCCCTTTCGCCGATGCCCTGGTGGCGTGGCACCCGGCGCAGCAGGGCAACGCGCTCAAGTGGTTCGTGCAGCGGCTTTCCGATCCGCTGCTTGCGGCGGAGCTGCTGTCGTGAGCTATCGCGGGCGCTTCGCGCCCTCGCCCACGGGACCGCTGCATTTCGGCTCGCTGGTCGCCGCGGTCGCAAGCTGGCTCGACGCGCGCGCCGCCGGTGGCGAATGGCTGGTGCGGATCGAGGACGTGGATACCACGCGCACGGTTGCCGGTGCGGCCGACGACATCCTGCGCACGCTCGATGCGCTCGGCCTCGAATCCGATGGCGAGGTCGTGTGGCAAAGCGCGCGCACGGCGCTCTACGCGGCGGCGCTCGAAAAGTTGCGCGCGCGCGGCCTGGTGTATCGCTGCCGCTGCTCGCGCCGCGAGATCGCCGACTCGACGCTGCGCGGTCCCGAGGGCCCTGTGTATCCGGGCACCTGCCGCGAGGCGAGGCTCGGCGGGATGACGGCCGGGGCCGATCGATTCGCGGTGCCGCGCGTTCTGGTGCAATTCGTCGACCGCGTGCAGGGCATGATCGCGCAGGACGTGAGCCACGACATCGGCGACTTCGTCCTCGAGCGCCGCGACGGCCTCCATGCCTACCAGTTGGCCGTGGTCGTGGACGACGCGGCCCAGGGGATCACGGACGTCGTGCGCGGCGCCGACTTGCTGTGGTCGACCCCGCGCCAGGTCCTGCTGCAGCGCGAGCTGGGATTGCCGGCGCCACGCTACCTCCATGTGCCGGTCGCCACCAATGCGCGCGGCGAAAAGCTCTCCAAGCAGACTCTCGCGCCGGCGATCGACGCCGGCGACGCGCACGCGGTGCGCGCGGCGCTCCGCCACCTCGGGCAGGTCGCCGATCATGGGGGCAAACCCAGCGAAATACTGCGTGCCGCGGTCCCCTTTTGGCGGCCGGAAAACGTGCCTCGCGGCGTATAATTCCGGCACCTTTCCGCTGGCGTGCGAATCCGGGGAGGACGGTCCCGGCATCCAACGGGACACGAGCGCGACCCCACCCGGGTAAGCGTCATAACCACGCCTGAAAGCCCCGCCATGGCCCTGTCCCCCAAGCTGAAGCGCACGCTCGCCGTGCTGCTC
>DATLEL010000093.1:0-16898 GCA_035525255.1 Usitatibacter sp. | reverse complement strand
TCAACATCACCACCAGGTCCGCCGCCAAGACCCAGGGCACGCTCGTCGCCCTCGGCGGCGGCAACGAGGAGCGCGGCATCAGCGCGCGCTCAGGCGGCAAGGGCTCCGACGATTCGAGCTACCGCATCTACGGCAAGTACTTCGAGCGCAATGACCACCGGCTTGCGAGCGGCGCGACGGCGCGCGATGGGGCCGGCCGCTGGCAGGCGGGTTTCCGCACCGATTGGGAGCGCGCCACGCGCTCGCTCACCGTCCAGGGCGACCTCTACACGGGGAACGTGGACAACCTCGGCGGCGCGCGCGACATCGCGGGTGGCAACGTTCTCGCGCGCTGGCGGGCGCAGACGAGCGCGGATTCCGAGGGCATGCTGCTCGCCTACTACGACCGCACCGAGCGCGAGCACGCGGGCTCGTTCAGGGAGAAGCGCGACACCGTGGACGTGGAATACCAGCAGGCCTTCCACCGGCTGGGACGGCACGAGGTCGTCGTGGGAGGAGGCTACCGCGCGTCGCACGACCGTACCGTGAATACGCCGGTGCTCGGTTTCATGCCCGCCGAGCGCACCCTGGCGCTGGCGAGCTTGTTCGCGCAGGACGAGGTGGCGCTCAGCGCCAAGCTGCATGCGACCGGCGGCCTGCGTGCCGAGCGCAATAGCTACACGGGCGTCGAGTGGCTGCCGAACCTGCGGCTCGCGTATTCGTTCTCGCCGCAGCACGTGGCGTGGGCTGCGCTCACGCGCACCGTGCGCTCGCCCTCCCGCCTCGACCGCGACCTGGTGGTCCCGGGGATGCCGCCGTACGTCGTGGTGAACAACGACGGGTTCAAGTCGGAGATCGCCAACGTAGCCGAAGTCGGCTACCGCGCCCAGCTGGCCCCGCGCGTTTCGGTGTCGCTCACCGCTTTCCACCACCAGTTCCACGACCTGCGCACGCTCGAGGTCGCCGGGCCCACGCTTGCCTTCGCCAACAGCGGGGAAGGGCGCACCACCGGCATCGAGGGCTGGGGGGACTTCGCCGTCGCACGCGATTGGCGCCTGGTGTGGGGATTCACCCGCCTGCACGAGCACTACCGAATCGACCCCGGACACACGGACGTGCAGAACAACAACCTCGGCAACGACCCGAAGCTCACGGCGTCGCTGCGCTCGCTGTGGAACGTGACGCGCGGCGTCGAGCTGGACGTCGCCGCACGCTACATCGCAGCCCTGCCCAATCCACGCGTGCCGGCGCATACGGTAGTGGACCTGCGCGCCGGCTACCGGGTGTCGCGCGAGGTCGAGCTCTCGCTGCTGGTCGGCAACCTGCTGAATCGCCGCTATTCCGAGATCGGCACGCCCGCGGAGCGCGCGGTGTTCGAGCGCACCGCATTCCTGAAAGTCACGTGGACGCCCTGACCGCGCGGCTACGCCCGGCGCTGCTCGGCGCGGCGCTCACGATGCTCTCGTGCATGGCCCAGGCCCAGCAGGCGTCGGAGGCCGCCGTGAAGGCGGCCTTCCTCTACAAGTTTCCCGGCTACATCGAATGGCCGGCCGAGTCGTTCCCCACCACCGAGACACCCTTCGTGATCGGGGTCGTCGGCGCCGACGAAGTCGCGGTGGAGCTGGAGAAGCTGGTTCCGGGACGCGCCATCGGCGCTCGCCGCATCGCGATACGTCGCCTGCGCGAAGGAGACTCGCCGCGCGGCGTGCACATCCTCTTCATCGGGAGGCTCGATGCCGCCGCCACGCGCACGCTGGTGAGGACGGCCCACGCCCACCTCGGCACGCTGACGGTCACGGAGAGCGAGCGCGGCCTCGAGATGGGAGCCGCGATCAATTTCGTCGCGTACGAGGACCGCGTGGCCTTCGAGGTATCGCTCGATAACGCGGAGCGCACGGGCCTGCGCATCAGCTCGCGCATGCTGGCCGTTGCACGCCGGGTGGTGCCGCGCGGATGAGCCTCATGCAGATCATCAACCGCTCGCTGCGCCGCAAGGTGACGATGCTGGTGCTCGCGACCACCGTTTCGGCGCTGGCGTTGAGCGGCCTGGCGCTCATCCTCTACGACCTGCGCTCCTACGAGCGCCTCTCTACCGCCGACCTCACCACCCAGGGAGAGGTCCTCGCGCGCGCCACCGCGCCCGCGCTCACTTTCAGCGATCCGCGCACCGCCGAGAAGGACCTCTCGGTGATGCAGGTGCGCCCGCGCGTGCGCGCCGCCGCGGTCTATGACCGCGACGGCAACCTGTTCGCGAGCTACACGCAGCCGGGCACCGCGGCCGAGCCTTTCCCGAGGCACGCGGAGCCTACTGGCGTGGGCATCTCGCGCGGCGAGATCCAGATCTTCCGGCCCATCGTCGAGAACGGCGAGCCCATCGGAAGCGTCTACCTGCGCGCCGCGTACGACCCGTGGACGCGCCTCTTCGACTACATGACGATCATCGGCCTGGTGATGCTGGTGAGCCTTGGCGCGGCCACGCTCATCTCGGCGCGGCTGCAATCCGCGGTCACCGCGCCGGTGCTGGATGTAGCGCGCGTGTCGCGCGAGGTGATGGAGCGGCGCGATTACTCGCAGCGCGTGCGCAAGACCACCGAGGACGAGATCGGGCAGCTGGTGGACTCCTTCAACGCCATGCTGGCGGAGGTCGGGCGCCGCTCGGATGCGCTGCGCGACGCCGACCAGCGCAAGGACGAGTTCCTCGCGACGCTCGCCCACGAGCTGCGCAACCCGCTGGCGCCGCTGCGCAACGCGCTGGAAATCCTGCGCATCGCCGGGAGCGATCCGGAGAAGGCGCGCGTCGCGCGCGAGATGATGGCGCGCCAGCTTTCGCAGATGGTGCGCCTGGTGGACGACCTGCTCGATGTCTCCCGCATCACCACCGGCAAGCTCGCGGTGCGCAAGTCGGTGATCGACCTGCAGGGCCCGCTGCGCGACGCGGTCGAGACCGTGCGCCCGTTCATCGAGGCGCGCAACCACACGCTGCAGCTCGACATGCCCCGCGAGCCGATCCCCGTCGAGGGCGACCGCACGCGCCTGGCGCAGGTGTTCTCCAACCTGCTCAACAACGCCGCGAAGTACACCATGCCCGGCGGGCGCATCGTGATGTCGGCGCGCATGGATGCGCGCGAGGCGGTGGTGAGCGTGCAGGACAACGGCATCGGGCTGGACCCCGCCTCCATATCCCGCATCTTCGAGATGTTCATGCAGGTGGACCGCTCCCTCGAGCGCTCGCAAGCGGGGCTCGGAGTGGGCCTCACGCTATCGCGCCGCCTGGTGGACCTTCACGGAGGCAGCGTCGAAGCGAAGAGCGCCGGCACCGGCAAGGGAAGCGAATTCGTGGTCCGCCTGCCGCTGTCGCTCGCGCGGCTGACCGACGGGGAAGTGGTCGTGGCCGAGGAAGCCCCGCGGCGCGCGGCTCGCCGCATCCTGCTCGCGGACGACAACGTCGATTTCGTCACCAGCCTGGGAGAGCTGCTCGCGGCACGCGGTCACGACGTTCGCATCGCCCACGATGGCGCGGCGGCGCTCGAGACCGCAGCGGAGTTCTCGCCCGACATCGCGTTCGTGGACATCGGCATGCCCAAGGTGCACGGCTACGAAGTGGCGCGCCGCATCCGTGCCGAACCGGGCACCGCGTCGTGCGTCCTGGTCGCGGTCACCGGCTGGGGGCAGGAGAACGACCGCCGGCGCGCGCGCGAGGCGGGCTTCGATCGCCACCTGGTGAAGCCCGTCGATCCCGAGGAGATCGAGGCGATCCTCGCCAGCTACTGAACGGCGGGCGCGGTGCTAGCGACCCAGCCGTACAGCGCGATGAACAGCAGGAAGTTCAGCACCGCGCCGAAGCAGAAATAGAGCAGGGGCATCACCAGCACGCCCAGGTGCTGCAGCAATACCGCGTGCACCAGGATCTGCAGCGGCACCCACGCGATGAAATAGCCGAGGATCAGCGCGGTATGCAGGAGCTTGGTCGCCACCGGCACCCGCAGCACGTAATACCCCATCGCGAGCATCACGGGAATCGCCGCCAGCAGCACGAAGCCCGCGCTCGCGAGCGAGCGCACGTGGTCGGTGATGTCGTAGGGAAACTCATTGCCCATCGCGAAGAAGACGATCGACACCGCCTGTACGGCGCAGAGTATCCGCAGGAGGTAGCGCAACGGCAGGAGGCTCGATCGCATCGCGAACGTGGCGAGGAACACAACCAGCGTGACGACCGCCGCCACGGCGAGCGCCATGTCGCCGGGAAGCACGGTCGCGGTCGCCAGCGGATTCCAGGCTACGCGCACCTCGCCCCAGCCGCCGGGGCGCGTGGTCGCGCGCAGCGGCAGCTCGAGCGCCTGTGCCCACGTCATCACGAACTCGCCCCAGAAGTCGACCAGCGCCGGCTCGAAGTGCACCAGCAGGCAGATGAATGCGGCGGGCAGGAAAATCGCCTGCAGCGCATAGGGACCGAGCTGCAGGCGCACGAGTCCCCGGTGTTGCCGCGTGTGTGCGGTCCGCTGCCGCGCATGCAGCAGCGCATTGAGCGCCGGGCGTACCGCGGCGGCGTCGGGTCCCTGCCACGGCGCGGGAGCCGAGCTCATGGCAGCGCCACGAAGTAGCCGAGCGCAATCCCGCTGCGCTCGTAGAAGGGATTGCGATAGCGCTCGAGGGCCACGGTCATGCCATGCGTGGGCGCGACCGGATGGCGCCACTGCAACGAAGCCTCGCGGCTTTCGAAGTCGACGCGGAAGCTTCCGGGCGCGATGGCCAAGTAGCCCTCGCGTCCCCAGCCGTACCGGGCGACAAGCTGGTCGCCGGGCGCGCGGCCGTAGGTGGCGGCAACGAACTGCTGGCGGGTGCGCACCGATCCCGGCCGGCTCTCGTTGAAGCGCACGCCGCCCTGGATCACCCACGGCGCCTCGAAATACCGGCTGGCGCCGAGCGACACCGACGTGTCGCGATGCCCGTCCGGTGCGCGGTACTCGCCGACGCCGGCGTAGGCGACGAGGCTCGCGTCGTCGAGCAGCTTGCGGTAGAGGAAAGCGTCCACGCGATGCTTCGGCAGGAAGAACGCGCCGTCTCCCGCGGCGAGCGCCACGCTCGCATACCAGCGCGGGCCCAGCGTGTACGTGTCCATGATCGAGGCGTAGGTGCCGCGCGCGCCGAAACGCTCGAGGGAGGCAAGCTCGGCCTGCCAGAGATGCGCGCCCGTGCGCCGCGCGAGCAACACGGTGGCCTCCTGCCAATCGGGGTAGCCCGCGCTCAACCGCTGCGCGCCCAGGCGAAGCTCGAGCATGCCGCGATCGAGTCGAAGCGACGGGCCTGGCTCGGGAACCGCCACGTTCTGCTGCGCGGCCGCGCCGGCGGCGCTGGAGGCGAGAATGGCCGCGAGCAACCGCGTCGCGTTCATGCCGCGCTCCTGCGCATGGGTTGGGCGGACAGGATGCCGGCGATGCGCTGCGCCGAGCGCCCGTCCCCGAACGGGCTCTGGTCGAGCTCCATCCCGCGGCGCGCCGCCGGATCGTCGAGCAGCGCGCAGGCACGCGCCATCAGGGATTTCACCGACGTGCCGACGATCACCGCGCCGCCCGCGTCCACCAGCTCCTGGCGCTCGGTGGAATCGCGAACGATGAGCACCGGCACGCGCAGCGCGGAAGCTTCCTCCTGGATGCCGCCCGAGTCGGTGACGGTGAAGACGCAGCGCGTGAGGAGCGTGATCATGGCGGGATACTCGAGGGGCCCGGTCAATTCGATGCGGGCGCGGATCGCGGGCTCGAGCCCCGCCAGCCCGCGCCCGATGTCGTCCATCACCGCCGGATTCGGGTGCACCGGCCAGACCGCGACCACGTCCTCGTGGGTGGCGAGGATGCGCGCGATGGCGGTGGCGATGTTGGCGATGGGCTGGCCCCAATTCTCGCGGCGATGGGCCGTGAC
Organism: Usitatibacter sp.; assembly: GCA_035525255.1. Lineage (GTDB taxonomy): Bacteria > Pseudomonadota > Gammaproteobacteria > Burkholderiales > Usitatibacteraceae > Usitatibacter. The sequence continues at coordinate 11,003 of DATLEL010000093.1, read as the reverse complement.
GAGGATCGCCGGCCGGCCCTTGTGCTGCGTGAGGAAGCGGCAGAGGCCCGCGGGCGCGAACTCCGCGAGCTCGAAGCCGGGCCGTGAAATGACCTCGCGCGTCCAGAGGGTGGCGTCGATCACCGGGTTGCCGACCTGGTGGATGCAGTCCTCGTCGATGCCCTCGCCGAGGAGGTTGCGGCGCGACTGCGCGGTCGGCGCGAAGTGCCAGCGCGCGAGGCGCCCGATCAGCGCGCGGTTCATCTCTTCGGGAAAAGGCTCGCGCTCATACGTTCGCAGGCCCGCCTCGACATGCGCCACGGGAAGGCGGTGGTACGAGCCCACCAGGGCCCCGGCGAGCGCGGTGGTCGTGTCGCCCTGCACCATCACGATGTCGGGCCGCACCTGCTGCATCGCGTCCTCGATCCCGTCCATCAGCGCCATGGTGAGGTGCGAAAGGCCGCCCGACTTGCGCTTCAGGTCGATCTCGATGTCCGGCGGCATGCTGAAGAAGCGATAGAGCGCCTGCGCCACTTCCTCGTGTTGGCCCGTATGCAGCACCACGACGCGATGGCCACGTTTCTGCAGCTCGCGATGCAGCATCGCCATCTTGATGATCTCGGGGCGCGTGCCGACGCACGCAAGGAAAGTCCGCTGGGAAGTGTTCATGCGCAGGCCCCCGCCGCCGGCGCGGCGCCCTTCGCCTCGAGCACCTGGTAAGCCACTTCGTCGGTAACCGTCCAGTGCGGCCCACGCCGCAGCGCCTGCGCCTCGCGCATCCAGCAGCCGGTCGCGCGCCGGTCGCCTTCCCGCCACGCGACCACCGCGACGAGGCCCCAGGCAAAGTCATCCTTGCCTTGCGCGAGCCAGCGCGCGCCGTGCTGCCGCATCCAGTCGCGGTAATGGCGCGAGCGCTCGCGCGGCGCTGCCGGAAAGTCGAGGTAGAGCGGATAGATCTGCGCGACTGCATCCGGGTAGAACGCGTCGCCCCGGGCCGCGAGCTGGGTCGTCACGCGGTAGCGCTGCGACGCCGGGTCCCAGAACGTGGACTGGATGCCGCGCTCGAGCGCCCGCGCCGCCTCCGAGCGTGCCGGAAGCCGCGACCAGACCTCGAGGTTGTCCATGAAGAGCGCATGCAGGTAGACCGGAGACGCGTGGTACACGCCCCACGACGGCATGAAGAGCCGCTCCAGCGCTCGCCCGCTTGCCGCGTGGCTCGCGGCCCGCGCGGGATCCGCCTTGAACCCGCCGGGCATCGACTCGAGGAGCTGCATCCACAGGGCGAGCAGCGAATCGTCGGCATCCGCCGTCTTGCAGGGCGCCCACGCGGCGCCGCTGCGGCAGAAGCGATCGAAGGTCGCGTCGGGCTTCTGTCGCGGCAGCAGCCATGCGATCCAGCGTTGCGCGGCCTCGGTGGCATCGAGGCCGTGGCGTTGCGCGAGGAGGAGCGCCTGCAACGCGAAGTAGGGGTCTACCGTGTCGGCGCCGTGCTGGACCGTAATCGCGCCCTCCCGGTCCTGGAAGCCGGCGAGGTCGAGACGGGGTGACGCCTGCGCGAAAGGGCAGAGCGCGAGAAGCAGCGCGAGCGATGAGACGGCGCGCCTCACGTCTCGGCCCACACCACGCCCAGCTCGCGCGCCCAGACGGTGCCATGGGCGCGGGCCCCGGACGCGACCATGATGTTTTCCGCAGTGATGGTCGTCGGCGCCTCGGGCGTGCCGACCACCGCGCCCGCGGAAAGCACCACGTCGCTTTCGGAAATCACCGGGCCCCGCACCAACGCGCCGCGAAGGATGTGGATGCTGCGCTCGCAGGCGACGGTGCCGAGGACCGAGGCGCCCGCGCCGACGACCACGCCGCTCCGCGCCTTCACGTCGCCATGGATCACGCTGCGCTCGCCGACGGAGAGGGCACCCGTCACGACGAGCGAGCCGCGGTAGCGCGCGCCCGGCGGCAGCACCACGTGGCCGTCGACGCGATACCAGCCCGGCGCCATCGCGCGGCAGCCGTGGAGCTCGGCGAGGTCGCGGTCCTTGAGGTCCGCCTCGTCGCGCGCCGGCGGCGCAAGCTCCTGCGAGCCGAACGTCACCAGCGGCGCATTCAGCCGTTCGAACGTGCAATCGGGTGCGAGCTCGATCGCGACGCCCGCCGACATGCGCCGCAGCGCAATGCCGTGCCGCGCCATGCGGATGGTGCCGTCCGCGTGCGCCCATTGCTGCACCTCGCTTCCGGGGCCGAGCACGAGGTCGCCCGTGGCGAGCACGGCCGCGAGCCGGCCGCCTTCCGCGAGCGTGAAGTCGCCTTCGGCGTAGACCGGCGCGCCGGGCCGGGCCTGGTAACTGCCCGCGCGCACCGACTCGCGCAGCTCGCGCGCGAAATGGTCCACCCGGTTCACATAGTCGGCATCGACACGCAGCGGACCATGGTCCGTCGGGCGTGCCCATTCGCGCCATGCGGGAACGAAAGGCGCGGCCAGCATTGCCAGCGCGCTCCCGGCGAGGAGCGCCATCCACAGCAGCGGCGTCATGAGGGCGCGGGCGCCCGGTAGCGCAGGGTCTTGTCCCAGACCAGGCCGCGGCCGCTCACCCGGTCGCCGAGCGCACTGCCGACCGCCATGCAGATCGCGGCCATGCTCACGAAGAACCCGAGCAGCGTGAAGGGCAGCAGGCGGATGCGGTTGCGGTTGCCGTCGAGGAACACGGCGATCACGATCTCGAAGAACGCCGCGAAGTTGCCGAGGGTGCTGTACGCCATCAGCGCCAGCAGGGGGATGAACGCGGTGAGCACCTGGCTGGCACCGAGGAAATAGAGCGCGACCGCGAGCAGCCACCCGGCGAGCAGCGCGAGCGGCATCACGAAGACGCACAGCAGCAACAAGCCGTCGATACGCTCGCGTGCCCGGACCATCGGACTCGCGAGGAAGCGCAGCCCGTAGCGCGCGAGCACCTGGTTGTGCCCGCGCGCCCAGCGCTTCACCTGCCGCACGCGCACCGGCCATTCCTCCGGCACTTCCTCGTGGCACTCGCTGCGGTTGGTGTACACGGTCTTCCAGCCCTGCATCAGCAGGCGGAAGGTCATGTCCGTGTCTTCCGTGAGCATCGATGCGTCCCAGCCGCCGACGGCGTCCATGGCGATGCGGCGCACGCCGCCCACGGTGCCGCCGAACTGCGGCACCAGCCGCAGGTTCATGCGCGCCTGCTGGTCGACCTGGTAACCCGCGGAGCGCTCGAGGTCGAGCATGCGGGTGAGCACATTGCGGCTCACATTGGCGGGGACCACGCGGCCCATGACGGCGCCGACCTCGGGATCGAAGAATGGCGCGGCGAGCTGCTTCAGCAGCCCACGGGCAGGCACGTAGTCGGCATCGAAGATCGCCACGATCTGGCCATTGGCGGCGCTCAACGCGTCCTTCAGGGCCGCGGACTTGCCGGGAGTGCCGCCATTGCGGTGGAACGGGTTGATGCGGCCCGGGTAGCGCGCGCGGTATTCCTCGATGATCTCGCCGGTGCGATCGGTGGACCGGTCGTTCACCGGCACGATCTTCAGGCGATCGGCGGGATAGTCGGCCGCCAGGATCGCGTCCATGCAGCCGGCGATGACTTTTTCCTCGTTGTGCGCGGCGATGAAGACCGTGAGCGCGGGCCATGCCGCCTCGTCGACGTCGAGGTACGGGTGGCGCTGCCGCCCGAAAAGCCGGTCCAGGCTGAAGAGCAGGTGGCGCAGCCCATAGGCCGCGGTGACGACGACGATGATGGCCAGCAGCCCGGTCAGTACGACGGTCGGAGTCGATACCGGGTAGGCCTGTGCGTTAACAGGAAACAATTGGTCGAAAAACAGGGGCATGCGGAAGGGACAGCAAGAAGCGCTCCTCGTGCCATGGGCGTGGCCGAATGCCGCATAATTTGTATTATGTCAAGTCAATGACATGGAGCTTCCAGGCGGCCGCACCCTATTCGTTTACCGGCCCTTCGGCGCGCTGTTCGTCGAAACGCCGCAACACCCGTGCTTCCGAGAGGCCCGTCAGGCGCCTGCCGGCTTCGATGAACACCGCGCCGACCGCGCGTACGGTTCGCGCGACTTCCGCGTCCTCCCAGGCGAGCGACATCTCCAGCTGCGTGAGATGCAGCGCGAATTCCAGCACCTCTTCCGGGGCAGCGAAGAGCGGAACACCCGGGGGAGCCCGCAGCATCGCCTGGCTCTCGGGTGCCAGGGACGCGACAAATTGCCGCGCCAGGTCCACTAGTTGTTGCTCGTCGGCTGCTTGCGAGAACCGGCGTTTCCAGGCCGCGATCTGTTCGATCGAAAGGGGGTCGTGACGCATGGCCACGACTATGAATTGGCCCTGCCCTCCCGGGTAGGGGCGAATGTCCCTATTCGTTGCGCGCGCGGCCGCGAGTGAAGATGACCGCGGCGTGGGAGCGGCGGCTGACGCCGAGCTTCTGGAAGGCATTGCTGAGGTAATTGCGCACGGTCTTCTCCGTGAGGCCGAGCTCGTCCCCGATCTGGCGATTGGTCTTGCCCTCGACGACCAGCCCGAGCACGCGGCATTCCTGCTGCGACAGCCCGGGATCTTCACGCATCAGGTCGGCCATTGAGCGCATGGCGCCCGCATCGCCGACCTTGCGCCCCGCGGCCACGTCGCGAATCGCACCCTCCAGCGCCTGGCTGCCGATGTCCTTCAGGAAATAGCCGGACGCCCCCGACATCACCGCCGAGAGACAGGCTACGTCGTCTTCGAAGGACGTGAGGAACAGGACGCGCGTCGCGACGCAGGAGAGGATCTCGCGGCAGGCGTCGATGCCCGATCCGTCGGGAAGGCGCAGGTCCATCAGGACCACATCGGGCGAAGCCGCGATGGCCTGCGCCACGGCCTCGGCGACATCACCGGCCTCCGCGACGATCTCCATGTCGTCGACTCTCCCCAGGAGCGAGCGCAATCCCGCGCGGACCATCTCGTGGTCGTCCACCACCATGAGGCGGATCATGGCTCTCTGGGTGTCACGGGTGCTCGCATGTTCGCAGGGTAGCATCCGGGCCGCGTGGCGGCAGAGCCGCACGACTCTGGCTTCGCGATGACTTGCTTGAGGTGAAACGTCCTACAAATGTTTAGTCCGGCGAGAGGTTCATGAAGCGCGCAGGAACCAGCAAAGTCTGTGTATGGAACGGATATCACTTACTCCCGGAAAGCTGTTTGCCCGCTTGAGCGCCGAGTTCCGGCGCCGCCGCGGCCACCTCAACTGCCGCATGCCGATGGTGATGCTCTCCCATCGCGTGGCGCCCGACAGCCCGAACTGGACCATCGAGTCCTCGCAGACCGCGTGCAGCCACTGCATGCCGCTGGTGATGGCGATCGTCGACGAGGCAGGGCACCAGTTCGACCTGCGCGATCCGACGGCCATGCCGAAATGGCCCGCTACCTCGCCGCGGCCGAGTGCGCAGCCCACCGCGCGCTGAACAGGTCAGCTCTTCAGCCGGTAGCCCGTCCGGAATATCCAGGTCACGGCCGCGAGGCACGCGGCGAAGAACGCCGCGACGGCCGCCAGGCTGAGCTCCACGCTCACGTCCGATGCGCCGTAGAAGCTCCAGCGGAAGCCGCTGATCAGGTACACCACCGGATTGAAGAGGCTCACCGTGCGCCACGCGGGCGGCAGCATGTCGATCGAGTAGAACGCGCCGCCGAGGAACGTGAGCGGCGTCACCACCAGCATCGGAATGAACTGCAGCTGCTCGAAGCCCTGCGACAGGATGCCGATCACGAAGCCGAACAGGCAGAAAGTGGCCGCCGTGAGGAGCAGGAAGCCCACCATCCACACCGGATGCAGGATCGTCACCGGCACGAAGAGGTTCGCCGTCACCAGGATGATGAGGCCCAGCAGCACCGACTTGGTGGCCGCGGCGCCCACGTAGGCGAGCACGATCTCGAGCGCGGATACCGGCGCGGAGAGGAGCTCGTAGATGGTGCCGGTGAATTTGGGAAAATAGATCCCGAAGGACGCGTTGGCGATGCTCTCGGTGAAGATCGACAACATCACCAGCCCGGGCACGATGAACGCGCCGTAGGGAATGCCCTGCACCTCCTTCATCCCCGAGCCGATCGCCGCGCCGAACACCACGAAGTAGAGCGAGGTGGTGATGACCGGCGTGAGGAAGCTCTGCAGCGGCGTGCGGAACGCGCGCGCCATCTCGAAGCAGTAGATCGCCCAGACGCCGTGGCGGTTGAAAGCGGCAGCGCTCATCGCGCCGCCCCGCCGCGCTCGCTCACCAGCCCCACGAAGATCTCCTCGAGGGAGCTCTGCCGCGTATTCAGGTCGCGGAAGCCGATGGCGAGCTCGTCCAGGCGCTTGAGCAGCGTGGGGATGCCGTTGTGCTCCTCGTGCGCGTCGAAGACATACTCCAGCTCCATGCCCTCCCCCTTGATCTGCAGCGGCCAGTCGGCGAGCTCCGCCGGAAGGGCCGCGAGCGGCTCCTGCAGCTGCACCGTGAGCTGCTTCTTGCCGAGCTTGCGCATGAGGCGCGCGGTCTCCTCGACCACCACCAGCTCGCCCTTGTTGATGACGCCGATGCGGTCGGCCATCTCCTGCGCTTCCTCGATGTAATGCGTCGTGAGGATGATGGTGGCGCCGCGCTCGCGCAGCCGCCTCACCAGCGCCCACATGTCGCGCCGCAGCTCGACGTCCACCCCGGCGGTGGGCTCGTCGAGGAACAGGATCTCGGGCTCGTGGGCGAGCGCCTTGGCGATCATGACGCGGCGCTTCATGCCGCCGGAGAGCGTCATGATGCGGTCGCCACGCTTCTCCCAGAGCGACAGGTCGCGGAGCACGCGCTCGATGTGCGCCGGATCCGGCGGCAGCCCGAAGAGCCCGCGGCTGAAGGAGCAGGTCCGCATGGGCGTCTCGAACATGTCGGTGTGCAGCTCCTGCGGCACGAGGCCGATGCGCTGCCGCGCGGCGCGATAGTCGGAGATGATGTCGTGCCCTGCGGCGGTGATGCTGCCCGAGGTGGGCGTCACGATCCCGCAAACGATGCTGATGAGGGTCGTCTTGCCGGCGCCGTTCGGCCCGAGCAGCGCGAGGATCTCGCCGCGCTCGATGTCGAGGCTCACGCCCTTCAGCGCATGCAGCCCCGACGCATATGTCTTCGTGAGCCCGCGGATCGAGAGGATCGCAGCCATCAGCCGTTTTCCGCCGGGGCTTTCAGCTCCGCGAGCCGGCGCTCGAGGAAGCGGCGCTCCGATGCCTGCGCGGTGAGCGCGAGAGCGCGGCGGTAGGCAGCCTCCGCCTGGGCGTGGCGGCCCAGGCGGCGGCACAAGTCGGCGCGCGCGGCGTGGGCGAGGCGATACTCGGCCAGCTCGCCGCGCGCGAGCAGCGCGTCGATCAATGCAAGCCCGGCCTCCGGACCGTCGCGCATCGCCACCGCCACGGCACGGTTGAGCTCCACCACCGGGGAATCGTCGATCCGCAGCAGCACGTCGTAGAGCGCAACGATCTGCGCCCAGTCGGTGGCCGGTGCATCGAGCGCCTCCGAGTGCACCGCGGCGATCGCGGCCTGCACCGTGTACGAGCCGAACGCGCGCGAGGCCAGGGCCCCTTCGACGAGCGCCGTGCCGTCGGCGATCAGCTGCCGGTTCCATAACGATCGATCCTGGTCCGCGAGCAGCACCAGCTCGCCGCTGGGGCTCGCGCGCGCCGCGCGGCGCGACTCCTGCAGCAACATGAGCGCCAGCAACCCCACCGCTTCCGGCTCCGGGAGCAACTCCACCAGCAGCCGGCCCAGGCGGATCGCCTCCGCGGACAGGTCGTGGCGCGTGAGGGTCTCGCCGGACGAGGCGAGGTATCCCTCGTTGAATACCAGGTAGACCACGCGCAGGACGCTCTCCAGGCGTTCGGGCAACGCGCTGCGAGCCGGCACTTCGTAGGGAATGCGGGCGTCGCGGATCTTGGACTTGGCGCGCACGATGCGCTGCGCGATCGTGGACGGGGTCACCAGGTAGGCTCGCGCGATCTCCTCGGTCGTGAGCCCGCAGATTTCGCGCAGCGTGAGGGCGACCTGCGCATCGGGAGCGAGGGCGGGATGGCAGCAGGTGAACATGAGGCGCAGGCGGTCGTCCTCGACGCCCTCGCGATCGTGCTGCACGGCCGGGTCCGCGAGCTCGTCGATGCGCTCGGCGACGTCCTCCAGCGAGACATCGAAGCGCGCCCGCCGGCGAATCTTGTCGATCGCCTTGAAGCGACCCGCCGATACCAGCCAGGCGCGCGGGTTGTTCGGCACTCCCTCCAGCGGCCACTGCTCGACCGCGGCGATGAAGGCGTCGTGCAGCGCCTCCTCGGCGATGTCGAAGTCGCCGAGCAGGCGAATGAGCGTCGCGAGCACGCGGCGCGATTCCTCGCGGTACACGCGCTCGACCGTCTCGCGGGCGGCGGTAGCGGGAGCACCCTCGCCCATCAGTCGACCGTGGCCCCCGACTGGCGCACCACGGCGCGCCATTTCTCGAACTCGCTGCGGACGAACGCGCCGAACTGCTCCGGCGTGCCGCCGGCGGGATCGGCGCCCTCCTCGATCATGCGTGCCTGCACCTGGCGCTCGGCGATGAATTCGTTGGTGGCGCGGTTCAGCTCGGCGACGATCGCCTGCGGCGTGCCGCGCGGCGCGAACACGCCAAACCACGATCCCGCCTCGAATCCGGGGAAGCCGCTCTCGGCGATGGTCGGCACTTCCGGCAGCGAGCGCGAGCGCTTCGCGCTGGTCACGCCGATGGCGGTCACGTTGCCCGCCTTGATGTGCGCGATGATCGACGGGATGGTCGCGAACATGAACTGGATGCGCCCGGCAAGGAGGTCCTTCAGCGCTTCGGCGCCCTTGTAGGGGACGTGCGTCGCCTCGAAGCCCGCCCGCGAGGCGAGCATGTAGCCCGACAAGTGCGACGAGGTGCCGATGCCGGTGGACGCGTAGTTGAGCTTCCCGGGGTTCGCCTTGGCGTAGGCGACGAACTGCTCCACGGATTTCACGCCGAGCGACGGATGCACCACGAGCACGTTCGGCACGTCGGAGATCTGCGCCACCGGCACCAGCTCGGTCAGCGGGTCGTACGGCAGGTTCTTGTAGAGCGTCGGGTTCACCGCCATGGGGCCCACGGAATTGACGATCAGCGTGTAGCCGTCCGCGGGCGCGCGCACCACCGCCTCGGTGCCGATGTTGCCGCCGGCGCCGGGCTTGTTCTCGACCACGAAGGGCTGCTTGTAGCGCTCGGAGAGACGCTGGGCCAGCGTGCGCGCCATGATGTCGCTGGTCCCGCCGGCGGTGAAGGCGACGATGATCTTCACCGGCTTCGCCGGATACGGCTGGGCGATGGCGGCGAGCGGCAGCATCGCCAGCAACGCAAGCAGAATGCGGGTCCTCATTGCAACGGGCATCGTGGGCTCTCGTGGATCTTTCCGGGGCGTCTAGAATACAGGCTCATCCCGGAGGACCGCCGTGTCGGACGCGAACCACCTGCCGCTCAAGTCGATGAAGGACCGTTGCTCGCCGGAGGAGTGGAAGACGCGCGTGGACCTCGCGGCGTGCTATCGCCTGGTGGCGCACTACGGCATGTCCGACATGATCGCGAACCACATCTCGGCGCGCGTCCCCGGCGAGGACGACGCATTCCTCATCAACGCATACGGGATGCTGTACGAGGAAGTCACGGCCTCGAGCCTCATCAAGATCGACGTGCAGGGCAACATCCTCGCGCGGCCGGACTTCGGCGATCTCGACTACGGCGTGAACAAGGCCGGCTACGTCATCCACGGCGCCATCCACCGCGCGCGCCACGAGCTCGCCTGCGTGATCCACACCCATACCTGGGCGGGCATGGCGGTTTCCGCGCTCGAATGCGGCCTGTTGCCGATCACGCAGACCTCCATGCGTTTCCTTCGCATCGGCTACCACGACTACCAGGGCGTGGTGCTGGACAGCAAGGAAGAGGAATCGCTGCTCCGCGACCTGGGCGACGGCGAAGCGCTCATCCTCCGCAACCATGGGCTGCTCACCGTGGGCAAGACCATCGGCGAGGCCTTCAACTGGATGCACCGGCTGGAGCTCGCGTGCCGCTCGCAGCTGGCGGCAATGTCCACGGGCGCGAAGTTGCATGGGGTACCGCCGGCGGTGCTGGAAGAGACGTTCATGAATTACCAGCCCCAGACGCGCCGCCCCTACGGCGTGATGGAATGGCCCGCGCTCCTGCGCAAGCTGGACCGAATGGACCCCTCCTTCCGGTACTGAGCGAGCCGCAATCGCTGGCATGGGTTGTGCTGCGACGTTGGGTTATCCCGCTGAAACGGGAGATTCCTACCACCACCACGGAGAACCCAATGATGAAGCTCATCCCCCTCGCCGCCATCGTCCTTGCCACTGCTGCGCTCGCGGGATGCGACCGGCCCGCGAGCAGCACGTCCAGCACCACGGTGACGACCCCCGCGGCGCCCGCGAAGGAATCCACCACCACCGTCACGACCGCCCCCGCGACGCCGCCTGCGACCACGCAGGAAACGAAGACCACCACGGCGACGACGCCCATGGGCAGCGCGACCGTGCAGACCGACACGTCGAAGACCACCACGTCGACGCCCAGCTCCACCACGACCACCACCACGCAGAAATAGGAAGCCCTCATGAAAACGCTAGCCACCCTCCTCCTCGTCGCTGCGGGCGTAAGCCTCGCCGCGTGCGACAAGCCGCGCACCAACAGCGCCTATAACAACTCCGGCGCCTCGGCGACGCCGTCCTCGTCGGCCACGCCCGCCACTGCGTCACCGGCCACCACGGATACCGCCACTACTTCCGCCGCTACCGGCGCTAACAGCGCTGCGTCGGGCCAGGGGGCGGTCAGCGAGACGGTCACCACGGGCAAGATCAAGACAGCGATCGCCGCGGACGACATGCTGAAGGGCTCCGACATCTCGGTGACGACCGCCAATGGCGTAGTCACGCTGACCGGAACGGCGAAGACCCAGGACCAGGTGTCCGTCGCGACCGGAATCGCACAG
>DATLEL010000029.1:0-2434 GCA_035525255.1 Usitatibacter sp. | reverse complement strand
ACGCCCACGAGGTATTCGCGCGTGGTGCGCGGCTCGTCGAGCGCGGCATCGTCCGAATCGCCGATGCGGTCGCTGGAATGCCCGAAGCCCACCGCAAGGGTGGTGTTGCGCTGGTTCAGGTCGAGGCGCGCCTCGAGACCGAATGCGCGCGAGAAATAATCCTCCTCGGTCGACCACGCGCCGGAACCGGCGACGGTCACCTCGCCCATGCGGCGCGAGACCTTGATGTCGCCCATGCGGCGGTGGTCGCTGATGGAGGCGCCGGAGATCGTCTGCACCGGGCGGCCGCTCAAATTGGAGGTGCCCTCGGGAGACGCGCCGCTCACGATGTCGATGAGCGCACTCCCCTGTACCTCCCAGCCATCCCCGAAGCGGCCCTTTGCCCAGACGATGGGCTCGGTGATCTTCATCAGGCCGCGCTCCTTGTATCCGAGCAGCGTGAAGCCCGCCTCGCTCACCTCGGCAGCCCCTGCGCGCGGCGGTACGACAAGGATCGGGAGCGCCAGGGCGGCGGACATCAAAGCCGCGAGATCAGTTGCAGCCACAGCCGCCCCCGCCCACCGATGCGCCGCCGCTGGACGCTTCTTTCGCGCCGTAAGTCTTTTCCATCGCGCGCGTGTGGCCGGGCGAGGCGTCGAAAGCCATGTCGGGGCGGGCGAGCTGCGCGCGCTGGTAGGGCTCTACCGTCGTGCAGCCCGCGGCCGCGACCGCCAGCAGCACGACAAACACCTTCATGGGGCCTCCTTCAACAGCTCCTCGACCTCCTTCTCGAGCTGCTTGGCGGTTTCCGCCGTGTAGCCGCGGTGCACCTTGCGGACCACTCCCTTGCGGTCCACCAGGTAGCCGCTGGGCATGGCAGTCACGAGGAATGCCCGCACCACCGCGTCGCCATAGTCCGTCGCAAGGGGAAAGGTGACCGGCACGCGCTTGAGGAAACGCTGCGCGTCGACCACGCGATCGTCCTTGTTGATGCCCACCACGGCGAAGCCCTTGGGCGCCAGCCGCGCGTAGAGGTCATCGACCACCGGCATGGAGGTGCGGCATGGAACGCACCACGACGCCCAGAAATCGACGTAGACCACCTTGCCGCGCAGCTTGCCGAGGTCCACTGCGGGGGCGCCCTCCTCGATATTGGCGAGCGGGGCCACCGGCGGCATGCGATCCCCGGGCTTGAGCGCCAGGGCGGCGGTGCTCGCGGCCGCGAGGAGTGCCACGGCGATTCGAAGTGCGACGATTTTCATGGGGCTTCGCCTATAATCGGGCTCGATCGCGACGGCGACATCATTGCACAAGACCGAGGCTCGATGGGATTCCTGATCCGCATCTCGCGGCTGATCGATGCGCTGAACGACCGCCTCGGCGTGGTCGCCAACTGGCTGGTGCTGGCGGCCTGCCTCATCAGCGCCGGGAACGCGATGTCGCGTTATGCCTACGACCTCTCGTCGAACGCCTGGCTCGAGATCCAGTGGTACCTCTTCGCCGCCATCGTCATGCTCGGCGCTTCCTACACCCTGAAGGCGAACGAGCACGTGCGCGTGGACATCGTCTACACGCATCTCTCGGAGCGCGGCAAGGAGTGGCTGGACCTGGTGGGCACCCTGGTCTTCCTGGTGCCGTCGATGTTCGTGATCGCGTGGTACTCGTGGCCGTTCTTCATGCAATCGTGGGCGATCGGCGAGATCTCCGGCAACGCCGGCGGCCTCATCCGCTATCCGGTGAAGTTCCTGGTGCCGCTGGGCTTCGCGCTGGTGGGATTGCAGGGAATATCGGAAGCCATCAAGCGCGCCGCGGCGCTGCGCGGTGACGTGCGCTACGTGACTCGCTACGAGAGGCCGTTGCAGTGATCCCGCTGGAGATGATGCCGCCGCTCATGTTCGCGGGGCTGATCGTCTTCATGCTGATCGGCTACCCGGTCGCGTTCACCCTGTCCGCGCTCGGCCTGGCTTTTGGCTTCGTCGCGGTGGAGCTCGGCTACTTCCCGCAGGAATTCCTGCAGGCGATTCCCTCGCGCATCTTCGGCCAGCTCTCCAACGAGCTGCTGCTGGCGATTCCCTTCTTCACCTTCATGGGCGCGATCCTGGAGAAATGCGGCCTCGCGGAGGACATGCTCGATTCCATGGGCCAGCTGTTCGGGCCGCTGCGCGGGGGCCTCGGCTACTCGGTCATCATCGTGGGATTCATTCTCGGCGCGATCACCGGCACAGTCGCCGCGCAGGTGATCGCGATGGCGCTGATCGCGCTACCGGTGATGATGCGATACAAGTACAACATGCGCTATGCCACCGACATCCTTGTGGCGTCGGGCACCATCACCCAGCTGGTGCCGCCCTCGCTGGTGCTGATCGTGCTCGCGGACCAGCTCGGCAAGTCGGTGGGCGACATGTACCTCGGCGCGTGGGGACCGTCGCTCATCCAGGTCGGGCTTTTCGCGCTC
>DATLEL010000026.1:0-8837 GCA_035525255.1 Usitatibacter sp. | reverse complement strand
GCGGTCGCGGGCCTGAAGCGCCTCGGGCTGGAAGCGCGCGTGCGCGACACCATCGCCGCGTCGGTGTCGCTGCCCGCGATCGCGCAGGGAATCCTCGCCGTGGAGCACCTGCGCTCGCGTGAGGACGTGGCGCAGCTCTTCGCGCCGCTGGAGGACGCCGACACCGCGGCCGCCGCACGCGCCGAGCGCGCGTTGGGGCTGGTGGTGGAAGGAAGCTGCGAGGTGCCGGTCGGCGCCTACGGCACCGTCGCCGCGGGGACGCTCTCGCTGGAGGGATTCATCGGCACGCCGGACGGCGGGCAGCTGGTGCGCGACCGCATCTCCGGGCCGGTGGCGGACGCGCAAAAGCTCGGCGAAGCGCTCGGCAACCGCCTGCTCGCGGCCGGTGGGCGGGGGATTCTCGACGCCATCGCCCGCGGGGTTCGCGCATGAAAGGAAGCCGCGCGTGAGCGGGCGCCTCGACGGCGTCGGCATCGTCATCACGCGGCCACGCCCCGCGGCGGAGGCGCTGGCGGCCGCCCTGGTTCGCGAGGGTGCGCGTCCATTCATCTTCCCCGCGCTCGCGATCGAGGACCTGCCGCATTCGGATGCGCTGGAGTCCGCGCTGGCCATCCTGCCGCGAGCCGCCCTCGCGATCTTCGTGAGCGCGCACGCGGTGCAGAAGGGCATCGCCGCTGCCGCGCGCCATGGCAGCTGGCCCGCGGGGCCGCGAGTGGCGGCCATCGGCGAGGCCACGGCAGAGGCGCTGCGCGCAGCCGGCTTCCGCTCGGTGGTCTCGCCCCACGAGCGCCATGACAGCGAGGCGCTGCTCGCGCTGCCGGAGCTCGAGCAGGTGGCCGGGCGCGACGTGGTGATCTTTCGCGGCGAGGGCGGCCGCGAGCACCTGCGCGAAGTGCTGGAGTCGCGCGGTGCGCGCGTGTCGTACGCGCAGTGCTATCGGCGCGTACGGCCGGCGGCCGATGCGGCCCCGCTGCTGCAGGGCTGGTCGCGCGGCGAAGTCGATGCCGTGAGCGCGCTCAGCGCCGAAACCCTGGAGAACTTCGTCGCGATGATCGGCGAAGAGGGGGCGCGCCGGTTGGGCTCGACTACACTGGTGGTGCCCCACGAAGCCATCGCAGGGCACGCCCTGGCACGACGCTTCGCGCGCGTGGCGGTGGCCGGCCCCGGCGCCGAAGGCATCGCCGTGGCGCTTTCCCCGTCGCGAGCCCATCCATGACCGATCCTGCACCCGACCGAACTGCCCGCACGCTTGCGATAATCGCCCTGGCCGTGACGCTGGTGGCGGTGCTGATCGCGATCGACGCGCGCATCAACGTGCGCTCGCTCGACGCGACGGCGGGAACACGGCTGGCGGAGCTGGGAAGCGAATCGCAGCACTCGCGCGGCGCGCTGACCCAGGCACAGGGGGCTTTGCGCGAGGCGCAGGCGCGCATCGCCGACCTCGAAGCGCGCGTTTCCGATACCCACGAGCAGCGCGTGGCGCTGGAGGAGATGTACCGCGAGCTCTCCCGCAGCGCCGACGACCGCGTGCTCTCCGAAGTCGAGCAGATGCTGGTGCTCGCGGGCCAGCAGCTGCAGCTCGCGGGCAACGTGCGCGGCGCGCTCGCCGCGCTGCAGGCGGCCGATGCCCGGCTCGCCCGCGCCGAGAAGCTCGCCGCCACACCGCTGCGGCGCGCCATCACCCAGGACATGGAGCGCCTGAAGGCCGTGCCGCAGGTGGACACCGCGGGCATGGCCGTGCGCATCGACCAGGTGATCGCGCAGGCCGACTCGCTGCCGCTGCTGGTGAGCGAGTCGCTGCCGGCCAGCCGCGCCACGCGAGTGCGCCCCGCGGAAGAGCAGGGCTTCACGCGGGTGGCGCGCGATTTCTGGGAGGAGATGAAGGGGCTGGTGCGCATCCGCGACCTCGAGACCCAGGACGCGGCGCTGCTCACGCCCTCCCAGAGCTACTTCCTGCGCGAGAACCTCAAGCTTCGGCTGCTCACCGCGCGCATGGCGCTCATCGCCCGCGACGAGGCCTCGTTCCGCGACGACATGCGCGCATCCCAGGCGTGGATCGCGCGCTTCTTCGACAACAAGGCCCGGCCCACGGTCGCGGCGCTCGCGACCCTGAAGCAGGTGGCCGAGTCGCCGGTGGTGATCGCGGTGCCCGACATCAACGCCAGCCTTTCGGCGGTGCGCACCGCGCGCACCGCGCGCGAGAAGCGCTAGCCGTGCGCATCGCCCTCTGGTCGGTCATCCTCGCCGCGGTCGCCGTCGGCGTCGCCCTCTTCGGGCGCAATTCCGACGGCTACGTGGTGATCGTGGCGCTGGGCAAGCGCACCGAGCTGTCGGTGAACATGATGGTGCTGCTGGTGGCCGGCGGCTACTTCGCCTTCTATTTCCTCGCCCGGCTCGTGACCACGCTGGTGGCCATTCCCACGCGCGTGCGCGCGTACCGCGAGGAGCGCGAGCGCACGCGCCTGAGAAGCGCCCTCAACGACGCGCTGCTCGCGTTCTTCCAGGGCCGCTATGCGTCGGCGGAGAAGAGCGCGGCCGCCGCGCTGGCCGGCGACGAGACCAAGGGCGTGGCGGCGATCATCGCCGCGCGCAGCGCCCACGAGCTCGGCCGCTTCAGCGAGCGCGAGCAGTTCCTCGACCACGCCAAGGGCTCGGCGCCCGAGGTGGACCAGGCGCGCCTCACAACCCTCGCCGACCTGCTGGTGTCGCAGGGGCGCCACGAGGAAGCGCTGGCGGTGCTGAAGGACTTGTCCGCGCGGGATTCGCGCAACCTGAGGCTGCTGCGCCTCAAGCTCGAGGCGGAGCAGGCGCTGCGCAACTGGGACGAGGTGCTGGCGACGGTCGCTTCGCTGCTGAAGCTGGGCGGCATCGGTCCCGTCGAGGCGGCCGCGGTACGGCGCGCGGCGCACCTCGGCAACCTCAACCGCAAGGCGCAGGACGCACCCGGCCTGGCGGCGTACTGGAAGCAGCTGCCGGCCGAGATGCGCGTGGAGCCCGCCGTGGCCGCCACCGCCGCGCGCTACCACCTCGCGCTGGGCGGGAACGCGGAAGCGCAGGCGATCATCGAGCAGGCGCTGGAGCGCGAATGGAATCCGGGGCTGGTGGCGCTCTATGGGGAAGCGGCGGGCAGCGACGCGATGCCGCAGATCGAGCGCGCGGAGAAGTGGCTGCGGCAGAACGCCCGCGATCCCGCGCTGCTGCTGGCGCTGGGCAAGCTGTGCATGCGCCAGTCCCTGTGGGGCAAGGCGCAAAGCTACATCGAGGCGAGCCTGGCGCTCGAGCCCACGCACGACGGCCACATGAGCCTTGCGCGCCTGATGGAGCAGATCGGCAAGCCGCAGGAAGCCGTGGCGCACTTCCGCAAGAGCGCACAGCTCGCAGGTTAGAGAGTTCGGGGCCTGTCCCCGGTTCAGGAGGCACCCATGCGTGAATACTCGCCCCTCGACCACGTACCCCTCGCACCGCGCGCGCGCCTCGCGCGCCCGGAAGGCTCGGGCCGCGTGACCCTCGACGATCCAGCATTCGCGGTGATGACCGACCTGCGCGAAGTGCCCGCCGCCACCACCACGCCCGGCGAGAGCGTCGATCGCGCTCACGCCTACATGCTGCAGCGTGGCGTGCGGCTCCTGTTCGTGGTGGATCGCGACGGCGCGATCGAGGGCGTGATCACCGCCACCGACATCCTCGGCGAGAAGCCGGTGCGCGTGACCCAATCGCGCGGCATCCCCCGCGGCGAGCTCGCGGTGGCCGACCTGATGACCCCGGCCACCCTCCTCGAAGCGCTCGCGCTGCAGGACGTGTCGCAGATGCGCGTCGGCCACGTGGTCGCCACCCTGAAGCAGGTGCGGCGCCAGCACGTGATGGTGTGCGAAGACGGCGGGCGCGTGGTGCGCGGCCTTTTCTCCGCCTCGAAGGTGGCGCGGCAGCTGGGGGTGCAGCTGCAGACGTTCGAGGTCGCAAGCACTTTCGCCGACATCGAGGCGGCGCTCGCCCGCACTTGAGCGCGGACCGCTACCTCGAGGTCTACGAGTCGTTCCGCTGGCAGGTGCCTGCGGATTTCAACATCGCACACTGGGCCTGCAAGCGCTGGGCGGGTGGCCGCGAGCGCACGGCGCTCCTCTGGGAAGACGAATCCGGCGAGACGCAGTCGTGGAGCTATGGCGACCTGCAGCAGGCGGCCGATCGGCTCTCCAATGCGCTGGCGGACCTCGGCGTGGCGCGCGGCGACCGCGTGGCGATCCTGCTGCCGCAGCGGCCCGAGACCATCGTGAGCTACCTCGCCTGCTTCCAGATGGGCGCGGTCGCGGTGCCGCTGTCATTCCTCTTCGGTCCCGATGCGCTGGAATACCGGCTCGGCCATAGCGGCGCGAAGGTTGCGATCGCCGATCCGGACACCCTCGCGAACCTCGCGCCGCTGCGCGCGAAGCTGCCCGCGTTGGAGCATGTCATCGGCGTGGCGGGCGCGCGCGGGGAGCGAGTGCTGGAGTGGGATGCGACCCTCGCGGGCGCGTCTCCCGCGTTCATGCCGCTTCGCACCGCGGCCATGGATGCCTGCGCGATCATCTACACCAGCGGCACCACCGGCCCGCCCAAGGGCGCGTTGCTGCCGCACGCGGCGCTGATCGGCAACCTGCCGGGCTTCGAGCATTCCCACGACGGCTTCCCGCAGCCCGGGGATCTATTCTGGTCGCCGGCGGACTGGGCATGGACCGGGGGACTGTGGGACGCGCTCATGCCGACGCTCTATCACGGCCAGGCGATCGTCGGCTTCCGCGGCCGCTTCGATGCCGAGCGCGCGTTCCAGCTGCTGGAGAAATACGCGGTGCGCAACGCGTTCCTGTTCCCGACGGCGCTCAAGATGATGATGCGCACGGTGCCGCGCCCGCGCGAGCGCTTCGACCTGCGGCTGCGCACCATGATGAGCGGCGGCGAGGCCCTCAGTCCCGCGGTGTTCCATTGGGCGCGCGAAGAGCTCGGGGTCACCGTGAACGAGATCTTCGGCCAGACCGAAATGAACTACATCGTCGGCAATTCGCATACGGTCTGGCCGGTGAAGCCGGGCTCCATGGGGCGGCCCTATCCCGGGCACCGCATCGCGGTGATCGACGACGCAGGCCGCGAGCTCCCGCCCGGAGCGCCCGGCGACGTGGCCGTGCATCGCAAGTGGATCGATGGCACGCCCGATCCCGTATTTTTCCTTGGCTACTGGGGCAACCCCGCGGCCACCGCCGAGAAGTACACCGGGGACTGGTGCCGCACCGGCGACCAGGCGGCGTGGGACGACGACGGATACCTCTGGTACCAGGGCCGCGCCGACGACATCTTCAAGGTTTCCGGATATCGCGTCGGCCCGACCGAGATCGAGAGCTGCCTCGTGCGCCACGCGGCGGTCGCGAACTGCGCGGTGGTCCCCACCCCCGACGAGGTGCGCGGCGCGGTGGTGAAGGCTTTCGTTCTCCTCGCGCCGGGCCAGGTACCGTCGGACGCGCTCAAGGACTCGATCCGCGAGCACGTGAAGCAGCACCTGGCGCCCTACCAGCAGCCGCGCGAGATCGAGTTCGTGAGCGAGCTGCCGATGACGACGACGGGGAAGGTGCAAAGAAAAGTGCTGCGGGACCGGGAGTACGCGAAAACTGGATCCCCGACGGCTCGGGGATGAGCGGCCTATCGACGCTCTACTGGCCCGTCACTTCTTCGGATCGACGGAAGGCGTGAACGCGTCGCAGTAGAACTCGTCCTCGGGCAGGTTGCGCTGCTCGACGAAGGTCTGCCGCGCGATGTCGGTCATGCCCGGGGCGCCGCACGCATAGACCTGGTAGCCGGAGAGGTCGGCGAAGTCGTCCAGCACCGCCTGGTGCACGAAGCCCGTGCGGCCCTCCCAAGCGTCCTCCGGAATCGGATCGGAGAGCACCGGGATGTACGAGAGGTTCGGGTGCTCGCGCTGCCACTTCGCCGGCAGCTCGGGCAGGTACAGGTCCTTGCGCGAGCGCGCACCCCAGTAGAAGACGATGGGACGATCCTCGCCGTGGTGCAGCAGGTGCTCGATCTGCGCCTTCACCGGGGCGAAGCCGGTGCCGCCCGCCACGAAGATGTAGGGCTTGTCGTTGTCCTCGCGCAGGTAGAACGTCCCCAGCGGGCCCTCGAAGCGCAGGATGGCGCGCTCCTTCATCTCCTCGAACACGTACTTCGAGAAAGCGCCCCCGGGTGTCTTGCGGACGTGCAGCTGCAGGAACTGGTCGTCGTGGGGCGCGTTGGCGAGCGAGAAGCTGCGTCGCTTGCCGTCCTTCATGAGGATGTCGAGGTACTGGCCGGCGAGGAACTGGAGGCGCTCGCCCGTGGGCAGCTTGAGATTGATCACCGCCACGTCGTCGGCCGGGCGCTCCACCTTCTCGACGCGGCACGGCAACGTGCGGATGGCGAGGTCCTTCGCGCCGGTGAGCTCGCGCACCTCGAACACGATGTCGGTGAGCGGGCGCGTGCAGCAGGTGAGGGCCTTGCCGGCCACGCGCTCGGGCTCGTGCAGCGCACGCTCCTGGTATTCGCCGTATTCGAGCTCGCCGGAACGCAGGATCCCCTTGCACGCGCCGCACGCCCCGTTGCGGCACCCGTACGGCAGGCCGATTCCCTGGCGCAGCGCGGCCTCGAGCACGGTCTCCCCCGGCGCCACGTTGAACGCGTGGCCGCTGGGCTCGAGCCGCACGTTGTGGCCGGCGGAAGATTCAGGCAATTCGGGGCTTTCCTCGGTATGCGGTGCGCGGCGCGGGGCTTCCCCTCGCTGGGCGCCGGCAATTCTACCGCAGGGGTACGCGGCTACCGGGAGCGGCGGAACTCGCCCTCGATGAGCGTGCGGCCGTGGGCACCGCGGCGCGACAGCGGCTCCGTGGCCATGCGCGGGCCGGGAAGCAGCAGCAGGGTGAGCGCGAAGAGATCCGACACCACGCCCGGGAAGATCAGCAGCAGCCCCGCGAGCACGGTGCGTGCGCTGTCGGTGAGCGCCACGATCGAGAAGCGTCCCTGGGTGAGCCCGGCGCCGAGGCGGGCCAGCATCGCGAAACGCGCTTCCTTGATGAGCGCCGCCCCGGCGCACGCGGCCAGCACCACCCACGCCAGCACCCACCATCCGAGCGAATCGGCCAGGCGCACCATCACCACCGCTTCCAGCAGGGGGAATCCCAGTAAAATCGCCGCAAGAACAAGCCGCATCTTCGCACCGACCCCTTCGCGTATCGCAGTCCCCGTGGGAGCCCACGTGGCAGTCATCGCCGTCCTCACCAACCTACCCGACTCCGAGTCCGCTTTCAATCTCGCCCGAGAGCTGGTGCATCTCAGACTGGCGGCATGCGCGAATGTTCTGCCTGCCGTCACTTCGTTCTATCGCTGGGAAGGACGCGATGAAGAGGCGCGCGAGCACCCGGTGCTGCTGAAGAGCACCGCCGAGCGCTACGCGAGCCTCGAGCGCGCGATCCGCGAGCGCCACCCCTATTCGCTGCCGGAGATCATCGCGTGGCCGGTATCCGCGGGCCTTCCCGAATACCTCGCGTGGGTCGAGGGCGAATGCAGCCCCTGAGCGCCCGGTGGCTCTTCACCGCCGTAGGCCTGCTCGCTTTCGCGGCGGGCGCGGCCCTGTGGCTCGCGGCGCGCGCTCCGGCGGGAAGCGCGCGCGTGGTCGCATCGGCGCCGAGCATCGCGCCGGCGGCATTGCTGTCGACCGCCTTCGTGGACTCGAGAGGGGTCCGCCGAACCCTGGCGCAATTCCCGGGGAAGGTCGTGGTCCTCAACTTCTGGGCGACCTGGTGCGCGCCCTGCCGCGAGGAGATGCCGGCCTTCACACGCCTGCAAGGCCGCTGGGCCAGCGCCGGCGTGCAATTCGTCGGCATCTCCGCGGAGGACGCCGACAAGGTCGAGCGGTTCGGGCGTGAGCTGGGGATCAACTACCCGCTTTGGAGCGGCGGCGACGAGGTGCGGGAGGTTTCCCGGCGCTTGGGAAACCAGGCCGGAGTGCTTCCTCACACCGTGATCCTGGGGCCCGGCGGAGAGGTGCTGGACGTGCGAGTAGGTGCTTACAGCGAGCCTGAGTTGGAGGCGCGGCTGGGGACTTTTACGCGGAAAAGCTGAGCAACGTCGGCGAACTCCGTCGATCCGGAGAAGTACGTGGCGCGCCGCTCGTGTCGGTCTCCTGAGACAAGCTGATTCCGTGCCCGGCTTTGCGTCATCGGCGCGGCGGATGCGACAACTTCGGCCAAAACTGGACATCGTGCTGCTAGATGCGTCAAACTCGCCGCCCATGCTGAAAATCCCCGTCGGACGATGGACCTGAGAAAGCTGAAGAAGCTGATCGACCTGGTGCAGGAGTCGGGCATCGGCGAGATCGAGATCACCGAGGGCGAAGAGAAGGTCCGCATCAGCCGCCAACTCGCGCCGGCGCAGATGATGATGGCGGCCCCCGGCATGCAGCACATCGCCATGGCTCCCGGGGGTCCAGCCCCGTCGGCCAGCGGCCCCTCCGCCCCCGCCGCGAGCGCACCGCCGGAGCCCCAGGGCCATGCGCTCAAGTCGCCCATGGTCGGCACGTTCTATCGCGCCCCCTCGCCTGGCGCGCCCTCGTTCGTCGAGGTCGGCCAATCGGTGTCCAAGGGACAGACGCTCTGCATCATCGAGGCCATGAAGCTGCTGAACGAGATCGAGTCCGACGTCGGGGGCACCATCAAGGCGATCCTGGTGGAGAACGGGCAGCCGGTGGAGTACGGACAGCCGTTGTTCCTGATCGAATAGGCTGTGTTCGAGAAAATCCTGATCGCCAACCGCGGCGAGATCGCCCTTCGCGTGCAGCGCGCTTG
>DATLEL010000021.1:0-9467 GCA_035525255.1 Usitatibacter sp. | reverse complement strand
GCGAACCGCCATGCGCGCGCGATGCCGAGCGGCGCCTTGCCGACGATGCCGAGGAAGCGCTCCGCTTCGTCGCCGCGCCTGCCCTCGCCCTCGAGCAGCCCCTGGCTTTCGCGCGCCTCGAAGTCGCCCGCATAGATGCGTTCCAGGTCGCGGCGCCGCACCGCTTCCCACGGCGCATCGGGCACGCGTCGCTCGACGCGCGCGGTGAGCGCTTCGTGGCGGAAGCGGAAAGCCGTGGCCGCATCGCCGCGCGGCGCGAGTGCCTGCCGCAGCCAGCCGGTCACGTCCATGCCCGGCGTCCACAAGGCATTGGCGCTGCTCGCCTGCGCGCGCGCGGCGGGGGACAACGCGGCTTCCGCCATGGCGCGGAACATGTCGTCGGTGGGGCTGGTACCGGCGGCGGAAGCGAGGATCGCCGGCCCGGACATGGCGAGCTGCGTGTTGGGGCTGAAAAGCCGCTCGGCCGCGAGGTGCGCGAGCATGCTGGCGCCGCCGTAGCAGTTGCGACCCAGCGCCATGGCGATGGGAACGCCGGCGAGCGCGGCCTCGAGGCCTCCGCGGAAGAGCATGCGGAAAGCGCCCAGCGCCTTGAGGCCCTCGGATACTTTCGCGCCGGCCGAATCGAGGCACACCACCAGCGGCGTGCGCTCGCGCGCAACCACCTTGAGCAGCGCGCCCAGCCGCTCGGCCTCCACGCTGCCGATCGAGCCGCTGGCGAAGCGGTTCTCGATCAACGCAACGCGAACCGGGCGCCCGTCGAGCTCGCCGCGGCCGAGGGTGACGTTGCCCGCGGGCTGCGCCACCGGCTCGTAGGCGAGCGCCGTGCGGACGGCATCCACCAGCAGCGGCGCCGGCGCGGTCACAGGGACTCGGCGAGGATCACGATGGGATGCTTCGCATCGCGCCCTGCCCCGTGACCGACTTGCTGGCGGCAACTGGTGCCCGCTGCGGCGATGACCGCATTGGGCGCGGCACGCACCGCGGGCAGCAACGCGGCCTCGGCCATCTTCATCGAGACGTCGTAGTGCTCATGGCCGAACGACCCGGCCATGCCGCAGCAGCTCGATTCGATCGCCTCGACCTTCGCCTGCGGCAGGGTGCGCAACAAGGCGAGCGTGGCATCGAACGTGCCGAATGCCTTCTGGTGGCAGTGGCCGTGCACCCGCAGCGTCGACGCGGGTGGCGTGCGCCACGGCGCCGCGAAGCGTCCCGAGCGAATGCCCTCCTCCAGGTACTGGTCGATCAACTGGGCGCCGGCGAGCTTCGCCACCCGCGCATCGCCCGGGAACATCGCCAGGTACTCGTCGCGAAAAGTGAACAGGCATGACGGCTCCAACCCCACGATCGGCGTGCCCGCTGCGATGTGCGGCGCAAGCGCCGCGATCGTGCGCCGCGCCTCGGCGCGGGCCTCATCCATCATCCCGGCGGTGAGATAGGTGCGGCCGCAGCAGAGCGGCCGCCCCTCTGCGCTTGGCGAGATGACGCGATGCCCGGTCGCTTCCAGCACGCGCACCGCGGCGTGGAGGTTGCCGGGCTCGAACCAGTTGTTGAAGGTGTCGGCGAACAGGACGACCGGCAATTGGGCCCCGGTCCATTGCCGCGTTGCGGCGCCCGGGGCGACGAAGGGGCGCTGCCACCTTGGCAGCGGGCGACGTCGATCAAAGCCAATGACCGCCTCGATGAGCGCACCCGCGCCGGGCAACGCCTGCGCGAGCGTGAGCAGCGGCTGCAGCGGCGCGAGGAAGCGCGAGTAGCGCGGCAAGTGCGCCACCAGCTTGTCGCGGCGCGTGAAGCCGTGGCGGCGCTTGTACTCCGCGGTGAACTCGACCTTCATGCGCGCCATGTCGACGCCCGTCGGACACTCGCGCTTGCAGCCCTTACACGAGACGCACAGCTCGAGCGCTTCGCGCACCGCCTCGCCGGCGAAATCCTCGCCCTCGAGCTGGCCGGAGAGCGCGAGGCGCAGCGTGTTGGCGCGTCCGCGCGTGAGGTCGCGCTCGTTGCCGGTCGCGCGGTAGCTGGGGCACATGGTGCCGGCATCGAACTTGCGGCAGTGGCCATTGTTGTTGCACATCTCCACCGCGCCCGCGAGCCCGCCCCACTCACTCCAGTCGAGCGCGCCGGGTGCCGCCTCGGCGCTGTAGCCGGGCCGGTAGCGGAACAGCGAGCGGTCATCCTGCTTCGACGGATTCACGATCTTGCCGGGGTTCATCACGCCCTTCGGATCGAACCACGACTTGATCTCGGCGAGCGACGCGGTGAGGCGCGGCCCGAAGAACGGCGCGATCCACTCGGAGCGCACCAGGCCGTCGCCGTGCTCGCCCGAATAGGAACCCTTGTAGCGCCGCACCAGCTCGGCCGCCTCCTCGGCGATGGCGCGCATGCGCATGGCGCCATCACCCTTCATGTTCAGCACCGGCCGCACGTGCAGGCATCCCACCGATGCGTGCGCGTACCAGGTACCTTCGGTGCCGTGCTTGCGGAAGACGTCGGTGAGCTGCGAGGTGTACTCGGCGAGATGCTCCAGCGGCACCGCGCAATCCTCGATGAACGATACCGGCTTGCCGTCGCCCTTCATCGACATCATGATGTTCAGCCCCGCCTTGCGCACGTCCCACAGCGCCTTCTGCCGGCCCGCGTCGAGCACATCGACCACTGCGTTGGCGAAGCCGAGGTCACCCATGAGCTCGGCGAGGCGCTTCACGCCGCCCGCTTGCGGTGCCATTTCATCGCCGGCGAATTCCACCAGCAGGATCGCGTCGGGTGCCCCCTTCACGAACTGGCGGATGGTCGGCGCGAATTGCGGATTGCCCAATGCCAGGTCGAGCATCGTGCGATCCACCAGCTCCACCGCGCTGGGCCCGAGCTTCACGATGTGCTGCGCCGCGTCCATGGCGTCGTAGAAGCGCGGAAAGTGCGCGACCCCGAGGGCTTTCGCCCTGGGCAGCGGCGCCAGCTGGATGTCGATGCTCTCGAACCAGGCGAGAGTTCCTTCGCTGCCGACCAGCAGCTTGGCGAGGTTCAAGTCCGGCGGGGCCAGCCGGTCCAGGTTGTACCCGGCGACACGGCGGGCGACCTTCGGAAAGCGCGCGTCGATTTCGTCACGATCGCGCAGCCACAGCGCATGCGCCTGCATCGCGATGGCGCGGATGGCGGAATCCTGCGGGTTCGCATCGAAGCGCCCGCGCGTGCCCGTGGGAAGCCACGCGTCGATGGCGAGCACGCGATCGACCATGTTGCCGTAGGCGAGCGAGCGCGACCCGCAGGAGTTGTTGCCCGCCATTCCGCCGAGCGTCGCCTGCGCCGACGTGGATACGTCCACCGGATACCAGAGACCGAGGGGGCGGAGCTGCGCGTTGAGCGTGTCGAGCACGACTCCCGGCTCCACGCGCGCGCGTTGCGCATTCGCGTCCACTTCGAGCACGCGATTGACGAACCTGCTGTCGTCGATCACCAGCGCCTCGCCCACGGTCTGGCCGCACTGCGAGGTGCCCGCGCCGCGCGGCAATATCGCCACGCCTTCGTGTAGCGCGATCTCCATCGCCGCGATCGCCGCCGCGGCATTGCGCGGCACCACGACGCCCACGGGCGTGACCTGGTAGATGGAGGCATCGGTCGCGTAACGCCCGCGGCTCGCGGCATCGAACAGCACTTCGCCATCGATCTCGCGCTCGAGCCGGCGTGCCAGCGCGGAGCGCTCGCCGCCCCGCGCGAAGCGCACGGGCAGCGGGTTGGGGTGGGTCATGGGAGCTTTTACCGGGGTGCGTGTCTAACGGGCGGCTGCTCGGGCATTATGGACGGAAATCCACGCCGTTTGCCCATGCGCCGGGTCATCAGGCCCTGTGCGAAGGAGTATCGCGATGCCCGCCGGACGTCATTTCCTGCAGATCCCCGGACCCACCAACGTCCCCGACCGCGTGCTGCGCGCGACCGACCGTCCCACCATCGACCATCGCGGCCCCGAGTTCCAGGTCCTCGGCAAGGACGTGCTCGAGGGCATGAAGCGCATCTTCAAGACGAAGCATCCCGTCATCATCTATCCCGCGTCGGGCACCGGCGCATGGGAAGCCGCGCTGGTGAACACCCTCTCGCCCGGCGACAAGGTGTTGATGGCGGAGACCGGCCATTTCGCTTCCCTCTGGTTCAAGATGGCGCGCAAGCTCGGGCTCGAGATCGACTTCATCCCCGGCGATTGGCGCCACGGCGCCGACCACGAGGAGATCGAGCGCCGCCTGCGTGCCGACGGCGGGCATTCCATCAAAGCCGTGTGCGTGGTTCACAATGAGACCTCCACCGGCGTCACCACGCGCATCCCGCTGGTGAGAAAAGCCATCGACAACGCGAAGCATCCGGCGCTGCTGCTGGTCGACACCATCTCGTCGCTCGCCTCGATCGATTATCGCCACGACGAATGGGGCGTGGACGTGACGGTGGGCGGTTCGCAAAAGGGCCTGATGCTGCCGCCCGGCCTCTCCTTCAACGCAACTTCGGAGAAATCCCTTGCGGCCATGAAGGGCGCGCGCCTGCCGCGCTCGTTCTTCGACTGGGCCGAGATGATCCCGGCCAATGCCGACGGCTGGTTCCCCTACACACCGGCGACCAACCTCCTCTACGGTTTGCGTGAGGCGATCGCGATGCTGGAGGAGGAAGGCCTGGACAACGTCTTCGCGCGCCATGACCGCCATGCCGAGGCCACGCGCCGCGCGGTGCGCGCCTGGGGGCTGGAGATCCTCTGCCAGAACGCCGAGGAGTACAGCTCCGCGCTCACCGCCGTGGTGATGCCGCCGGGACACGATGCCGACAAGCTGCGCCAGGTGATCCTCGAGCGGTTCGACATGTCTCTCGGCATGGGGCTCGCCAAGCTGAAGGGCAAGGTGTTCCGGATCGGCCACCTGGGCGATTTCAACGACCTCACCCTCGCCGGCACGCTGGCGGGCGTGGAGATGGGCCTCGGGCTCGCCGCGGTGCCGCACAAGAAAGGCGGCGTGCTCGCCGCGATGGAGTACCTCGCGGAATGCGCGGCCAGGGCGCGGGCCGATCGCCGCGCCGCCTGATGGCAGTCAGCTTTGCAAGAATAACGAGGAGGAGTTCTTCATGATCAAGCGTTTCATCACGCGCGGTGCCGTCGTCGCCGCGATGCTCGTGGCCACGGCCGCCAGCGCCCAGTGGCCGAACAAGCCGATCCGTTTCATCAACCCGTTCCCGGCGGGCGGCGGCGTCGATGCGTTCGCGCGCCCTATCGCGGCGAAGCTCACCCAGAGCCTCGGCCAGACGGTGTTCGTGGAGAACATGGGCGGCGCCGGCGGCACGCTGGGCGCGTCGCAGGCGGCGCGCGCGGCCCCGGATGGCTACACGTTCTTCGTCGGCGCGATCCACCATGCCATCGCAGAGAGCGTGTACACGAAGCTCACGTACAACATCGAAAAGGACTTCGAGCCGGTAACCGTGCTCGCCTACGTCCCCAACGTGATCGTGATCCATCCCAAGTACGACCAGATCAAGACGTACCAGGACTTCATGCGCTACGCCAAGGCCAATCCCGGCAAGCTCAACTTCGGCTCCGCCGGCAATGGCACCTCGCACCAGCTGGTGGGCGAGCTGTTCAAGATGCGCACCGGGGTCGACCTGGTGCACGTGCCGTACAAGGGCGCGGGCCCGATGATGCAGGACCTCCTCGGCGGCCAGGTGGACATGGCGTTCGACGGCATGGGCACGTCGGCGCCGCAGATAAAGTCCGGCAAGCTGCGCGCGCTGGCGGTTTCCACCGCCACGCGCTCGCCCGCCATTCCGGACGTGCCGACCCTCACGGAGCTCGGCATTCCCGACTTCAACGTGACCACCTGGTACGCGCTCTGGGCGGTGAAGGGGACGCCGAAGGAGGTCATCGACCGTGTGTACCGCGACGTCGCCAAGGCGCTGCAGGATCCGGACATCAAGAAAATCTGGGAGCAGCAGGGCGCGGTCGCGGGCGGCCAGCCTCCTGCCGAGTTCGGCAAGTTCGTGCATGACGAAGTGACGCGCTGGGGCAAGGTGGTCAAGGACGCCAACATCAAGATCGACAACTAGCCATGGCGGACATCGAGCTGCACCGCGTGCACAACCTCGGGCTCCAGGCCGCGCGGGCGGCGGCCGACAAGATGGCCGACCAGCTGGGGCGCAAGTTCGACCTGAAGGGCGAGTGGGAAGGCAACGTGCTCAAGTTCCAGCGCACGGGCGTGACCGGCTCGCTCGCCGTGACCGACAAGGATCTCAAGCTGTCGGTGGCACTCGGGTTCCTGCTGAAGGCGATGAAGGGAAGCATCGAGCAGGCGGTGACGCACGAGCTCGACAAGCTGTTCGCCGAGGCGCCGGCGAAGCCTTCCGGCAAGACCGGCGTCAAGCCGAAAACGGCACCGCCTTCGAGGAAAAAAGCGCCCTGAGGATCGCCGTCTCGCGCTCCTGCACGGTGTCGAGGAAGCGGTCGGCGCCGCGCATTTCGCGGAAGGATTCGAAGCCGCGCTCGAGGAAGTGCTGCAGGTCCGTGAGCCCCGCGACGCGCGAGGGCTGGCGCATGAGCTTGAGCGTGGTGAACACGAACGGCTTCTTCACCAGCGCATCGAGGCGCGTCCCCACCGCGACGATCAGCTCCACCTGGCGCTCGCGCTCGGCCCGCGTGGAGCTGGCGCGATACGCCTCGCCATAGGACTCCGCGTCGATCGGCCCCTCGGGAAGCGCGGCGGCGAGCCGGTGGTCGAGGTCCTCCGATAGCGCTTCGAGCTCGATGGCGTACGCCGCCGTCTCCACGGCGGTCGCCGGCAGCAGGGTGCGCATGACCGGGACGATGCGCAGCATCGCCTGGTCGCGGCCACTGAAGTCCTTGGGCCCGTAGAGGTCTTCGAGGAAGAACGCCGTCGCCTCCCGATAGCGCGGCTCCGCCGCCAGGTCCGCGTAGGTAGCCTCGAGCCGCGCCGACTGCCAGCGCTTCAGCTCCTTCAGCCTGGGTGGCAGCGCGCGCTTCGCCCCCCGCAGCTGCTTCAGCTGCAGCAGGTGCCGCTGGATCGACTCGAGGTCGGCGGTCATCGTGTTATTCTGGCAAGCGATTCAAACGAGCGTTTGATTCTCGCATGGCGCAAATTATGATCGTTGTGCATCATACGGTTAAACAGGATACCTCAAGTTGAATCTAGGCGAAAACGCGGCCCCCGCGCGGGTCTCCGCAAGCACGGTGGCGCTGCTCTTCGCCCGCCAGCGGCAGGCCCGGGAGCGAGACGGCGGACTCGATCATGGCCAACGCATGGACGCGCTCGCGGCACTCGGCCGCATGCTGCGGGAGCACGCCGACGAGCTGGCCGCCGCCATCGACCGTGACTTCGAGGGCCGCTCGCGTGACGAAACCCGCGTCCTCGAGCTCTTCCCTTCGCTCTCCACGATTGCCCACGCGCGACGCCACTTGCGGGCCTGGATGCGCCCGCGCCGCGCGCCCACCGGCCTTTGGTTCCTGCCGGGCCGCTCCAGCGTGATGCCGCAGCCGCTGGGGATCGCGGGGATCGTGGTGCCGTGGAATTACCCGCTATACCTCGCCATCGGCCCCGTGGTCGCGGCACTCTCCGCCGGCAATCGCGTGATGGTGAAGATGTCGGAAGCGGCTCCGCTGCTGGGACAGCTGCTCGAGCGCCTGGTGGCTGCGCGCTTCTCGCCCGACGTGCTCGCGATCGTGAACGGCGGGCCCGACGTCGCGCGCGAGTTCACGTCGCTGCCTTTCGACCATCTGCTCTTCACCGGCTCCAGCGCCGTCGGGAAGGAGGTGATGCGCGCCGCAGCTGCAAACCTCACCCCGGTCACGCTCGAGCTCGGCGGCAAATCGCCCGCCATCGTGGGGCGCGGCATCGACGTATCCGAAGCCGCGGGCCGGATCATGTTCGGCAAATGCCTGAACGCCGGGCAGACCTGCATCGCGCCCGACTACGTGCTGGTGCCGGAGGAGCAGGTCGAGGCGTTCGTGTCCGCGGCGCGAGCGGCCGTGGGCAAGCTCTATCCGACGCTGCGGGACAACCCCGATTACACGGCGGTCATCAACGCGCGGCATCGCGAGCGCCTCGCGGGCTACTTGACCGAGGCACGCGCGGGCGGGGCACGCGTGGAAGAGATCAACCCCGCGGCCGAAGCGCTGGGCGGGTCGCCGAAGATGGCGCCGACCCTGGTGATCGGCGCACCGGAGGGATCGCGCCTGATGCGCGAGGAGATCTTCGGCCCCATCCTGCCCGTGGTGCCCTACGCGAGGCTGGCCGATGCGATCGCGCACGTGAACGCGCGCCCGCGTCCCCTCGCCCTCTACGTATTCGACCACGACGCCGCCGCGATAGACGAAGTCCTCGCGCGGACCGTGTCGGGCGGCGTCACCGTGAACGAGACGCTGCTGCACATCGCCCAAGAAGAGCTGCCGTTCGGCGGCGTGGGTCCCAGCGGCATGGGCGAATACCACGGGCGCGCGGGATTCGATACGTTCTCCAAGCGCAAGGCGGTCTTCCGCCAGTCGCGCCTCAACGCGCTGAAGCTGCTGCGCCCGCCCTACGGCAAGCGCTTCCGCGCGATGCTGGCGCTGCTGCTGCGTTGATGGCGCTCACGCGCCGCCGCTTCCTGCAGGTGGGCATCGCCGGCACCGCGGTGCTGGTGGCGGTGCGCCTGGTGGAGCGGTCCGTCGCCCCCGCCGGCGCTGCGCATCGCGTGCTCGACGAGGGCACCGCGGCACTGGTGGGTGCGCTCGCCGCGGTGGTGCTCGAGGGCGCGCTGCCGGCGGAGCCGGCGCTGCGCGCGAGCGCATTGCATGAAGTGGTCGAAGCGTTCGACCGCGCGATCTCGGGCCTCGCCCCGGCGGTGCGCGGCGAGATCGACCAGTTGCTCGGCACGCTGCGCCTGCGCCCCGCGCGCTGGGCGCTCACCGGCGTGTGGGATCCGCTGGAGGAGGCATCCGCCCCCGCCATCTCGGCCTTCCTCACCCGCTGGCGCGAGAGCCGCTTCGATCTCCTGCGCGCGGGCTACCAGGCGCTGACACAGCTCATCAACGCCGCCTGGTACGACAATCCGCGCGCGTGGCCCGCGATCGGCTACCCCGGCCCGCCGTCCCTCACCGCGCGATGAGCAGCGCGATGGGCATCGACCCGATCGCCACCGGCCTCGCGCGCGGCTGGAAAGCCGTGGACGCGGCGGCCGCCACCAACGATCGCGAAATGGAGTTCGACGTGGTGATCGTCGGCAGCGGCGCGGGCGGCGGCGTCACCGCCGAGATCCTCGCGAACGCGGGCTTCAGGATCGCCATCGTGGAAGAAGGCCCGCTCGCGAGCTCGTCCGAATTCCGCATGCGCGAGCGCGAAGCCTACCCGCGCCTCTACCAGGAATCCGCGGGCCGCCAGACGCGCGACAAGGCGATCACCATCCTGCAGGGGCGCTGCGTGGGCGGCTCCACCACGGTCAACTGGACCTCCAGCATC
>DATLEL010000008.1:0-3792 GCA_035525255.1 Usitatibacter sp. | reverse complement strand
GGTGTCGTCGCCTTCCAGCCGCACGCTGCCCTCGATCACGTGGAGCACCGCCTGCCGGCCCGCCGGAACGGGGTATTCGGCACGCTTTCCCGCCTCGATGCTGATCTCGCGGCCCTGCAGGGCAGGCTGGTTGTGGCTGATACGCTCGACGTACACGTTGATCATGGCTGGCCCATTCGGATTAGCGCGTGGCCCTCGCGCTGAACTTCCCGGGGGCGTCGGGCCCGAACGGAAACGGCGAAGGAGAATGCATTGACCATCGGATCCCGCGGTAAGTGCCGGGCGCTCACGTGGGCCGGGTTGCTCATCGCCCCGTCGGCCGGAGCCCTGGGGTTTCTCGAGAATCCCGCGGATGGCGCGGCGGCGAGCGGCATCAGCGTGATTTCGGGGTGGCACTGCACCGCCACCCGAATCGAGATCCAGATCGACGCGGAGACGCCGATGCGGGCGGGCCTGGGCACCACCCGACCCGACACGCTGCAGGTGTGCGGGCATGGCAACAGCGGCTATGGCCTCACCTTCAATTGGGCGCGGCTCACGCCCGGCAGCCATACCATCCGCGCGCTCGCCGACGGTGTGGAGTTCGACCGCGCAACCTTCACCGTGGCCAACTACGGCACCGAGTTTCTCGGCGGCAAGAGCGCCTCCACCACGGTGCCCGATTTTCCCGCGGCCGGCCGCACGTCGACGCTCGAGTGGAGCGAGGCGAGCCAGTCGTTCGTGATGCGCTCCGTGCTCGACTCGCCCTTCATCGGCGGGCGCTGGAACGGCTCCGACCTCGAAACCCGCCGCGGCTGCACCGCGCCGCAAAACGATGGCAATCACGGCACCTATGCGCAGTACGACATCACCGCCTCGGACACCGGCTTCCTCATCCAGCAAAGCGGCGTCACCGGTCTCAACTGCACCTATACCGGCACGTTCACTCCGGGCGTGATCCCGCGCACCGGCTCCGGCAGCTATACCTGCACCGACGGCAAGCGCGGCGACTTCACGGCCCGCGACTTCCACGTCGGGCTGAACGAGTTCTCGATCAAGCTCGGCATCAAGCTGAACACCACCGAGACCTGCATCGTCGACGCGATCCTCGGCGGCCTGCGCTACTAGCCGGGGCGCTTGAGGGGAAGGTCGAAGACGAAGCGTGCGCCGCGCTTCAAGCCCGCCTCCGCGCGGATGCTGCCGCCGTGGGCCTCGATGATCGCGCGAGTGATGGCGAGCCCGAGGCCGGCGCCCTTGCGCGGCGGCTGGTGCTCGCCTCGCTGGAACGACTCGAACACCTCTTCCTCGCGTCCCTTCGGCAGGCCAGGTCCGGTGTCTTCGACGGCGGCTTCGATGCGATCCCCCGAGACGCGCGCGGAGATGACGATGGGCGTGGTTGCCGGCGTGTGCTTGGCGACGTTGCCCACCAGGCTCACGAAGACGCGCTGCATCAGCCCCGCATCGACGCTGACCAGCGGGAGCTCCGCGGGCACGTCGACGGTGAGCGGGTGGCGCGCGAGCGCTGTCCCCACCGCCTGCAGCGCGGCATCCACGATCTCGCGCAGGGACTTGCGCTGCAGCTCGAGCTTCAGGTCACCACCCTGGATGCGCGCCATCAGCATCGCGTCGCGCGCCACATCCATGTAATGCACGCGCTCGAGCGCGGTCGCGACCAGCGCCGCGAAGATCTCGAACTGGTGGCGCTGCTCTGGAATCATCAGGTCGCGCGAGCGCTCCGGGCGCACCGCGAGCACGCCGCGGGTTCGCGTGGGCGACTTGAGCGGCAGGAAGATGTGCTCGTTGCCGGCGAGCGTATCGGTGCCGGCGCCCGCGGGACGCGCCTGGTCGTAGGCCCACTGCGCCGTGGTGCTGTCGAACGGATTGCTCATGCCGTGCGCGGTCGGCGAGACCAGCGCGCCGGTCGCATCCGGCACCAGCACCGTCACGCGCGCCTTGAACTGCCGCGCCATGAATTCCTCGGTGAGCTCGATCACCTCGGAGGTCGTCTGCAGCGCCGCGAGGTCGCGCGCGAATTCGTACAACGTGCGTGCACGGCGCTCGCGATAGCTCGCCACGCGCGCCTGGTAGCGGATGCTGCCCGCGAGCTGCCCGATGATGCCGCCCACGACCATCATCACCGCGAAGGTGAGGAAGTACTGGATGTCGTTGGGCATGAAGGAGAAGCGCGGCGGCACGAAGAAGAAATCGAACGCCAGCACGTTGAGCGCGGCTGCGATGATCGCGGGACCCCGTCCCCATTGCACGCCCACCAGCAGCACCGTGAGCATGTAGAGCATCGCGATGTTCGCGAGGTCGAAGTTGCTGGAGAACGGCGCGAGGATGAGCGTCGTCGCGACGCACGACAGGACGGTCCACACGTAGCGCGCACGCTTTTCGCCGGCGCGCGGATTGGGTCCGGCCGGCGCACGCGCCACCGGGACCGCGACGGCAGCACTGGCGTCACCGCCCCCGCGCCCTATCTCGATCACGTCGAACTGGTCGCCCGCGAGCGCGATCGCATCGCTCATGGTTCGCTTCCAGCGGATGCGCCGCGGCCGCGTGCGCCCCACCACCACGGTCGAGATGTTCTCGTCGCGCGCGTACTCCACCAGCGCATCGCAGACGTCGTTGCCGGTCAGGATCGCCGTGCGCGCCCCCAGCTCCTGCGCGAGGCTCACCACGGCGAGGATCCTCGCACGCTCCGCGTTGGAAAGCCGCTGCAGCCGCGGGGTCTCCACATAGACCGCGGTCCACTCTTCATCGAGCTGCCCCGCGAGGCGTGCTGCGCTGCGAACCACATGCTCGGCGCCCGCTGCGGGACCAACGCAACAGAGCAGGCGGCCGTGGGTCTTCCAGGTGCGCTTGATCGCCTGGTCGGCGCGGTAGCGCAGCACCTCGTCCTCGACCACGTCGGCCACGCGGCGCAACGCGATCTCGCGCAGCGCGAGCAGCGTGCCCTTGCGGAAGAACTGTCCGGAAGGCCCCTGCTGCACGTGGGCGACCGGCACCTTGCCCTCCTTCAGCCGCAACAGCAGCTCGTCGGCGGACATGTCCACCATCACCGTCTCGTCCGCCGTGTCGAAGAAGGTATCCGGGACCGTTTCCTTCTCCGGGATGCCGGTGATCTCGGCCACGACGTCGTTCAGGCTCGCCAGGTGCTGCACGCTCATCGTGGTGTACACATCGATGCCCGCTGCGAGCAGCTCGTCCACGTCGTTCCAGCGCTTCGCGTGGCGGGCGCTGGGCGCATTCGCATGGGCGAGGTCATCGACGATGACCAGCTGCGGGCGGCGCCGGAGCGCGCTGTCGAGGTCGAACTCGCCGGCCAGCGTGGTGGACAGGGTCTCGAAAGCCGCTGCCGCCGGCGCATCGTCCTGCTTGCCGTGCAGGTCGAGGAAGCCGATGACGACATCGCGTCCCGCTTCCTTCATCTTGCGCGCCGCGGCCAGCATCGCGCCCGTCTTGCCCGCGCCCGGGAACGCGCCGAAGAATATCTTGAGCTTGCCGCGTGCGACGTCAGGCATTCGCGATTGTAGCTACAATGCCCTGCATGGATGAGGCCCTGTTCCTGTCGCGCGCGCAGTTCGGGCTGAACATCGGCTTCCACATCCTGTTCCCGACGCTCACCATCGGGTTCGCGTGGTTCCTGATGGCCTTCCGCATCGCGTACCACCGCACCGGCGACGCCGCCTGGCTCGCGACCTTCAAGCTGTGGCTCAAGATCTTCGTGATCACGTTCGCGGTCGGTGTCGTGACGGGCGTGGTGATGTCGTTCCAGTTCGGCACCAACTGGCCGCGCTTCATGCTGAAGGT
>DATLEL010000491.1:0-4824 GCA_035525255.1 Usitatibacter sp. | reverse complement strand
GCCGGTGACCGTGACCTGCTTCGCGCCGAGCGAGGCGAAGCGTTGCGCATCGGCTTCCGCCTGCGCGGCGACGCCCGAGAGGTTGCCGAACGCCCAGCGGGCGAGCGCGGGCCAGCGGGCGTAGCGCCGCCGCGAGCGATCGGAGAGGCGTGCGTTGGCGAGCACGATCGGAATGCCGGCGTGCACGCACTCCTCGATCATGCGCGGCCAGACTTCGGTCTCCAGCAAAATGGCGAGCTGCGGCCGGAAGTGGCCGAGGAAGCGCCGCGTGGCGAAGCCCAGGTCGTACGGCAGCCAGGCACGCTCGACGCGATCGCCGAATATCTCCTCGCCAGTGGCGCGTCCCGTGGGCGTCATGTGCGTCACCAGGATGCGGTGCCCGGGGTGGCTTTCCATCAGCGCGCGCACCAGGGGCGCCGCGGCACGCGTCTCGCCCACGGAGACCGCGTGTATCCAGATCCGTGGCGCGTCGGGCACGGGCGAATAGCGGCCGAGCCGCTCGCCAACGTGCTGCACGTAGCCGGGCTGGCGGCGCGAGCGCCACGCGAGGCGCAGCAACGCGAGCGGCGTGGCGATGAACCATGCGAGCGCGTACAGGAAGCGTGTCACGGCGGCAGGCGCATCGCGGCGGCGACTGCTTCCGCGCTCGGCGTCTCGCCCGGCCCGCCCAGGTTGGTGCCGCTCGCGCCATGCAACCCCGTGAGCGCTGGCCGCGTCGCGCGGTAGATGCCGACGGTGGGCCGGTCGAGCGCCACGGCCAGATGCGTGAGCCCGGTGTCCACGCCCGCCACGCGCGAAGCATGTCCGAGGAGCGCGGCGGCGGTGTCGAGATCCATGGGCGGTGCGGCCATGGCGTCGGGAACGGCAGCCGCGATGCGTGCCGCGGTGGCGCGCTCTTCGTCGGTGCCGCCGGGAAACACCGAGGCGATGCCGCTTCGCGCGAGCCGCGTCGCGAGGGCGATCCAGTTGTCCTCGGGCCAGCGCTTCGCTTCACGGCTCGCCGCCTGCAGCATCACCGCATACGCACCCTCGGGCGCCCACGATGGACGCGAAGGAGGCGCCACCAGCCCATAGCGCGGCGGCCCCTTCATCTCGTATCCCATCGCGCTCGCCACCAGCCTGCGGTTGCGCTCCACGGCGTGCAGATCGCGCGGCACGCCGTAGCGCTCGTCGTAGAAGATGGTCGCGGCACGCTCGCGGGCGCTCGATGTGTCCAGGCCGTGGGTGCGTCCGCGGGCCATGCGTGCGATGAGGCCGCTCTTCACCAGGCCCTGGGTGTCGATCACGTAATCCCACGTCTCGGCGCGCAGCTTGCGGCGCGCTTCGGCGAGGTGGGACCAGCGCTGCGCGTCCCACGGCTGCGAGCGCAAGCCGCGCAGCCCGACGGGAATCACCTGCGAGACGGCGGGATGCAGCGCGATCAGGCGCGCATAGCCTTCCTCCACGGCCCATGCGATGCGCGCGTTGGGCAGGTGGGCGTGGAGCTCGGAGACCGCGGGGAGGTGGTGCACCACGTCGCCCAGCGAGGAAAGCTTCACGAACAGGATCCGCGGCGCGGGCATGGCGCATTCTAATCCGCGGCCAGAGGGTAGAATATCGCCCTCCAGCCAGCGTCCCGATCGCCGTGGCGACCCTCGCCGCCGACAAGCTTCCCCTCACCGTCGCCATCATCGCCCTCGACGCCGCCGCGCAGATCGGCCCGCTGCTCGCCAGCGTCGCCTTCGCGGACGAGGTCGTGGTGGTCGACTCCGGAAGCCGCGACGAGACTTGCGCCATCGCGGCGCGCCACGGCGCGCGCGTCGAGACGCGCGAATGGATGGGCTTCGGCCGGCAAAAGCAGCACGCGGTCGCGATCGCGCGCAACGACTGGGTGTTGTGCCTCGACGTGGACGAGCGCGTGAGCGAATTGCTGGCCCGGTCGATCCGCGCCGCGATGGCGAGCCCGCGCTACCGCGCTTACCGCATGGCGCGCCGCAACCGCTTCATGGGACGCTGGCTCGCCCACGGCGAGGGGTATCCGGACTGGACCGTGCGCCTCTTCCACCGCGCGCACGCGAGCTGGTCGAACGACGAAGTACACGAGGCCGTCCTCACCACCAGCGAGGTGGGCCGGCTCGAAGGAGACCTGATGCACGACTCGGCCGAGGACATCGCCACCTACATGACGAAGCAGAACCGCTACACGTCGCTGCACGCCACCGCCCTTTACCGCCAGGGCGTGCGCGCCGGCTACGGGCGCCTGCTCGCTAGCCCGCTGGCGCGCTTCATCAAGTTCTATTTCCTGCGGCGCGGCTTCCTCGATGGCGGGCCGGGCTTCGCGCACATCGTGATCGGGTGCAACAACAGCTTCCAGAAGTACCTGAAGCTGATCGAGCTGCAGAAGGGCGCCAAATGACGATCCTCGTGACCGGCGGCGCGGGGTTCATCGGCTCCAACTTCGTGCTCGAGTGGCTCGCTCACGCGGGCGAGCCGCTGGTCAACCTCGACGCGCTCACCTACGCCGGCAACCTCGGCAATCTCGCGGACGTCGCCACCGACAAGCGCCATCGCTTCGTGCGCGGCGACATCGGCGACCGGGCGCTGGTATCTCGCCTGCTGGAGGAGCACCAGCCGCGCGCCATCGTGCACTTCGCTGCGGAGAGCCACGTCGATCGCTCGATCCATGGTCCGGGCGACTTCGTGCGCACCAACGTGGTCGGCACGTTCGAGCTTCTGGAGGCGACGCGCGCGTATTGGATGGCGCTCGACGCTGCTGCCAGGGCGGCTTTCCGTTTCGTGCACGTTTCGACCGACGAGGTCTACGGCACGCTCGGCAAGGACGATCCCGCGTTCAGCGAAACCACCGCCTACGCGCCCAACAGCCCGTATTCGGCATCGAAGGCCGCGTCGGACCACCTGGTGCGCGCCTACCACCACACCTACGGGCTGCCCACGGTCACCACCAACTGCTCAAACAATTACGGGCCGTACCAATTCCCCGAGAAGCTGATCCCGCTGATGATCTCCAACGCGCTCGAGGGCAAGCCGCTCCCGGTCTACGGCGACGGCCAGCAGGTGCGCGACTGGCTGTACGTGACCGACCATTGCGAGGCGGTGCGCGTGGCGCTCGAGCGCGGCCGCCCCGGCGAGACCTACAACATCGGCGGAAATTCCGAGCGCGCGAACCTGGACGTGGTGCATGCGCTGTGCGATGCGCTGCAAGCAGCCGTTCCCCGCGCGGGCGGCTATCGCGGCCTCATCAAGTTCGTCACCGACCGTCCCGGCCACGACCGCCGCTATGCCATCGACGCGCGCAAGATCGCGTCCGAGCTCGCGTGGAAGCCGCGCGAGTCGTTCGAGTCGGGGCTCGCGCGCACCGTGCAGTGGTACCTCGACAACCCGCAATGGGTGGCGCAGGTGAAGAGCGGCGCCTACCGCGAATG
Source organism: Usitatibacter sp. (assembly GCA_035525255.1). GTDB lineage: Bacteria > Pseudomonadota > Gammaproteobacteria > Burkholderiales > Usitatibacteraceae > Usitatibacter. The sequence goes on along the minus strand of DATLEL010000491.1, from coordinate 1,402 downwards.
GCTCGACACCAACTACGCCGCCCGGAGCGTCGCATGAGCCGCAAGGGGATCGTCCTCGCGGGAGGCTCCGGCACGCGGCTCTACCCGGCGACACGGGTGGTGTCGAAGCAGCTGCTGCCGGTGTACGACAAGCCGATGGTCTACTACCCGCTCTCGACCCTGATGCTGGCGGGCATCCGCGAGATCCTGATCATCTCCACGCCCCAGGACACGCCGCGTTTCCGTGAGCTGCTCGGCGACGGCCGCGAATGGGGCATGGAGCTCTCGTACGCGGTGCAGCCGAAGCCGGAGGGCCTGGCGCAAGCGTTCATCATCGGCCGCGACTTCATCGCCGGCGGGCCGAGCTGCCTCATCCTCGGCGACAACATCTTCCACGGCCACGACCTGGCCGTGTCGCTGAAGAACGCCGCGGCGCGGCCCGACTGCGCGACGGTGTTCGCCTACCCGGTGAAGGATCCCGAGCGCTACGGCGTGGTGGAATTCGACGCCGAGGGCCGCGCCATCACCATCGAGGAAAAGCCGCGCGAGCCGAAGTCGCGCTACGCGGTGACCGGGCTCTACTTCTATGACAACCGCGTGTGCGACATCGCCGCGAATCTCGCGCCCTCGCCACGCGGCGAGCTGGAAATCACCGACGTGAACCGCCGCTATCTCGAGGACGGACGCCTGTCGGTCGAAGTGATGGGCCGCGGTACCGCGTGGCTCGACACCGGCACCCACGAGAGCCTGCTCGAGGCGGCGCATTTCATCGAGACCATCGAGCGGCGCCAGGGGCTGAAGATCGCATGCCCCGAGGAGATCGCCTACCGGATGGGCTACATCGACGCCGGGCAGCTCGAGCGCCTCGCCGCGCCGATGAAGAAGAATGCGTACGGGCAGTACCTCCTCGACGTCCTTCGCGACCGGGTGTTCTGAGATGAAGGTGACCGCCACCGCCATACCCGACGTTCTGCTGATCGAGCCCAAGGTGTTCGGCGACGCGCGTGGCTTCTTCTACGAGAGCTGGAACCGCCAGGCGTTCTCGGCGGCGGTGGGCCGCGAGGTCGAGTTCGTGCAGGACAACCATTCGGCTTCCGCCCGCAACGTGCTGCGCGGGCTGCATTACCAGGTGCGACAGACGCAGGGCAAGCTTGTACGAGTCGTTGCGGGCGAGGTGTTCGACGTCGCCGTGGACCTGCGCCGCGCCTCGCCCACGTTCGGGCGCTGGGTGGGCGAGAGGCTCTCCGCCGAGAACCATCGCATGCTGTGGGTGCCCGAGGGATTCGCCCACGGCTTCCTGGTGCTTTCCGACATGGCCGAGTTCCTCTACAAGACCACGGACTACTACGCGCCGGAGCACGACCGCAGCCTCCTCTGGAACGATCCGCGCGTGGGTATCCAGTGGCCGCTCGAGGGCGAGCCG
>DATLEL010000490.1:0-5836 GCA_035525255.1 Usitatibacter sp. | reverse complement strand
TCGCCCACGGCGCGGATATCGTGGTGCACTCCGCCACCAAGTTCATCGGCGGGCACGGGACTTCGATGGGCGGTGTCGTCGTGGAAAGCGGCCGCTTCCCCTGGGACAACGGCAAGTTTCCCGGGATGACGGAGCCATCCGTGGGGTATCACGGCGTGAAGTTCTACGAGACCTTCGGCGACTTCGGCTTCACCATGAAGGCGCGCATGGAGGTGATGCGCGTCTTCGGCCCGAGCATCGCGCCGTTCAATTCATGGCTGCTGCTGCAGGGACTCGAGACGCTGCCGGTGAGGATGGACCGCCACGTCGCCAACGCGATAGGTGTCGCGAATTTTCTCCGCAGCCATTCGAAGGTCGCGTGGGTGAACTACCCCGGCCTTGGAGACAACCCGTATTACGCGCTGGCGAAGCGCTACATGCCGAAAGGCGCGGGCTCGCTGCTCTCGTTCGGAATCAAGGGCGGCTACGACGCCGCGGTGAAGTTCATCGAGGGCCTCACCTTCGTGAGCCACCTCGCCAACATCGGCGACGCGAAATCGCTCGTGATCCATCCCGCCTCGACCACGCATCGGCAACTGGACGAGGAGCAACAGAAGAACGCTGGAGTGCCCCCCGATATGGTGCGACTGTCGATCGGACTCGAGTCCCTCGACGATATCCTCTGGGACCTCGAGCGGGCCCTGGCCTAGCCGCCGGAAAAGTACCTGGTACTTTTCCCTCAGGGCCTGGCCTTCAGGCCGTTGTTGCGGCGGCGCTGGCGGAGCGCGAAGAGCGCGGCGAGACCCAAAGCGATCCCCGACGCCACCAGCAGCACCTCCAGCGAGTAATCGCTGCGCCCTATTCGCACATAGCGCACTGACGCCGCCGCGCGATTCTCCGGGTTGTCGGCGAAGATCTCGTTCGCCGATACGGCGACGTTGCCGTCCTTGCCGCGGTTCACGAACGCGAGGACGCGCGTCCCGGTGGGCGGCACCGGGGAGGTTTGCGATGCCGGGATCCATTGCACCGTGTGCTGGCCGCGCCACAGGGTGCCCTGGAAGACCTGCGACACGTCCACCACCATGGAGCGGCGGCCGTCCAATCCCGGCGAGGAAACTTCGGTGATGGTGCCGGCGATGAGGTCGCGGGCCGTGTCCTGCACCGCCATCTCGCGATTGAGGTCGGAACGGATGCCGGGCGGCGGCGCGGGACGGGCGAGCGCTTCGCCGGCGGCCAGCCCCAGCAGCGCCACCATCGCGGCGCTTCGCAGTGCGCTTTTCCACGGGAGGATCGCCACTGGAACGTCCCTCATCGCCACAATCCAGCAGTCTCCCACGTTCGCGGAAATGGCGTCGGCGGTTCCTTACCGCGTTCCGGTGCCGAGCAGTTCTTCCTGCGCCTCGCGCTCGGCGGCGACCAGGACGTCATCCACCCACTCCGCGAAAGCGGAGGCGCGCGCGAAGAGGGTCCAGTCCTGTCCCTCGCTTCCCGTATGGATGCCGGCCACGAAAATGCCGTCGGCGCTTTCGACGTAGACCGGCGCACCAATCTCCGCGGCAGTGAGCGAACCCTGCAAGTCGGAGGCCTCGTCGAGGGGCTTCACGCGCAGCCCGAATGTCGAGGGCGAGAGGCGGTCGATGGTGTTGATCGCGGCGCGGGCGCGTCCGTCGCCTCCATGGCCTACGACGATGACCGTCTTGCCCGCAAGGTCGCCGCGGTACAGGAAGCTCGGCGTGCGCGCCCGCACCGGTTCGCGCATCTGCACGAGGCCGACCGCATCACGCACATGGACCGACTGGACGCCCTTGCTGCCTTTCAGGGCCTGGGCACGCTGCGCCGAGGTGAGCACCCAGCGCGGTGCCACCAGGACGCCCTCACCACCGGGCGCGGGAAGGGTAAGCGCGGAGGTATAGCGAGAGGCGAGCTCGAGGTACTCGGCATCGTCTCGGTCGGGGCGCGTCAGCACCGCGGCCGCGGGCAACGAGCAGCACATGGCGGTGCAGGCAAGCAACGATCGCGGGGTCACGCATGGGAGTCTATCAAGCGGCCGCGCGCGGGTTGTCGCGTTCGGCGGGACCGGTGTAGCGATCCCAGAGCTGCGCCAGCTGCTCGCGCACCTGCGCCATCAGCGCGGCGCGGTCGGCAGCGACCTCTTGCGCGCGTTTTTCGAGATCGGCCGCGGTTTCGAAGCGGCCGAGCTGGTCGGCAATGGCCGATTGCGCCGTGAGGCACGTCACCAGCATGTCGCCGTGCTCCAGGCGCTCGGCGGCGCGGCGCGCGCGCTCGAAGGCGCGTTCCGCGGGCTTGAGCTCGCCCAGCGCGTGCAGGATGCGTCCCTGCCACAGGTGGCACGGAGCCAGCAGCGTCGGGCAGTCGTCCGCGGCCTTGAGCGCGCGGTCGATGGAAATCTGCGCGGCGGGCGCGTCGCCCAGCCGGAGCTCGCATTCGCCCAGGCCCGCGAGCAGCAGCGCGTCGATCGCGTCGCCCTCGGCCTCGCCCAGGCCCAGCGCGATGCGGTAGACGCGAGTCGCCTGCTTCCAGTAGAAGCGCGCCTGCGGCAGGCGCCCCCAGCCCTCCGCGACATTTCCCTGGTCGCGATAGGTGTTGCCAAGGCTCGCGGTGACTTTCTTCACGCGGGTGTCGTCCCCGCGGCGGCCGTAGACCGCGCCGGCCTGGCGGAACTCGCGACGCGCGGCATTGAATTGGCCGGATTGAGCCAGCACCACGCCGAGCACGTCGCGCGCAGCGGCCACGCAACGCTCGTCGTGGCCACCCTGCGCATCGGCGATCGCGCGCCGCGCGGTGGATTGGGCGACGTCGTGCGCGCCCACACAGTAAAGCGCAAGCGCCACGCTTTGTTCGGCGCCTGAACGGCTGCGCAGGTCGCCGTCCGCATAGGCGGCGATGGCGTCGAGTCCCGTCGCAACCGCGGCCACGTAGTCGCAGCGCTGGTAATGGCAGAGGGTGGCGGCGGAAAGCGCGCGGCAGATGGCGACGGCGTCGCCGCGGCCGCGGGCGATCTGGAGCGCCTCGCGCGCCGCCCGCAAACCTTCGCGGTTTCGGTAAGCGCTCGCCTCGGCGTGGGCGAGCTCGATGAGCGCGGCAAGGCGGTCCGCGGGGGTCGCGGCCAGCTTGAGGCGCTGCTCGATGTCTCTGACCACGGCCTTCATGGGCTTCTCCGGTCTATGCCCAAAGAATCCCTTTTGCGGTCGCGCGCGGCTGTGAACCACCGCACAAAGCGCGTACCGCTTAGTGTTGCAATTGACTTGATCCGGGGGTGCGGCTTAGGATGATTCAAACGAGCGTTTGAATCGGACGTTTCACATGGCGGGACGCTTGACCTCGAGCCCGGGCGCGGCACGCAAGAGCGCCCAGCCCGACCCCACTTCAGCGGATACCAAGACGCGCATCCTCGATGCCGCCGAGCAGCTCTTCATGGAGCACGGCTTCGAGGCGACGAGCCTGCGGCAGCTCACCACGGCGGCGAGCGTGAACCTGGCGGCCGTGAACTATCACTTCGGCTCCAAGGAAGAGCTTTTCCAGGCTGTGCTCACGCGTCGGCTCGATCCAATGAACCAGGAGCGCATCGAGCTGCTGCAGAAGGTGGAGCGCGAGGCGCAGGGCAAGCCCGCGAGCTGCGAGAAGATCCTCTTTGCGATGCTGATCCCGGCGCTGCGGCTCGCACGCGACGAGCGCCGCGGCGGCAGCAACTTCCTGCGCTTGCTCGGCCGCGCATACGCGGACCCCGCACCCTTCATCCGCCATTTCCTGTCCGAGCAATACGCCGAGATGATCGGGCGCTACAAGGAAGCGTTCCTGCGCGCGCTCCCGCAGCTCTCGCGACAGGAGCTCACGTGGCGCCTGCACTTCGTGATGGGCGCGCTCTCGTACACGCTGGCCGGCACCGATGCCCTGAAGCTCTTCGCCCAGGTGGCGCCGGGCGAGAAGGAGAACGACGAATTGCTGCTGCAGCGCCTGGCACCATTCCTGGTGGCGGGACTCAAGGCGCCGCCGCTGGGCGATACGCGCAAGCTCGAGCTGGTGTCGGGCGACTGAAAGGGAGAAGACCATGACCATGGAGCTCTATTTGCTGGCCGCGGCACTCGCCGTCGTGGCGCTCTTCACCGTGCGGCCGCTGCGCCGCGCGCTGCTGACGCGCCCGATCTTCGGCCTGTACAAGAAGGTGCTGCCGCAGGTCTCGCAGACCGAGCAGGAAGCGCTCGACGCGGGGAGCATCTGGTGGGATGCCGAGCTCTTCAGCGGGCGCCCGCACTGGAAGACGCTGCTCGATTATCCGCAGGCGCGGCTCACCGCGGAGGAGCGCGCGTTCATCGATGGCCCGGTCGAGGAACTCTGCGGGATGCTGAACGAGTGGAACATCATCCACGAGAAAGCCGACCTGTCGCCCGAGGTTTGGAAGTTCATCCGCGAAAAGGGCTTCCTCGGCATCATCATTCCCAAGTCCTTCGGCGGCCTCGGGTTCTCCGCGTATGCCCATTCGGAGATCGTCACCAAGATCTCGACCCGCAGCGGCACCGCCGCGGTGACGGTGATGGTCCCGAATTCCCTCGGGCCCGCCGAGCTCCTCATCCACTACGGCACCGACGAGCAGAAGAACCATTACCTGCCGCGGCTCGCCAAGGGCCTCGAGATTCCGTGCTTCGCGCTCACCAGCCCGGAGGCGGGCTCGGATGCGGGCGCGATACCGGACTTCGGCATCGTCACCCGCGGCATGCACGAAGGCCGCGAGGTGCTCGGCATCCGCCTCACCTGGGACAAGCGCTACATCACGCTGGGGCCGGTTGCGACGATCCTCGGCCTCGCGTTCAAGCTCTACGATCCCGATCACCTCCTGGGGAGCGAGGAGGAGCTCGGCATCACGCTGGCGCTCATCCCCACGTCGCACAAGGGCGTGAATATCGGGCGCCGCCACGTGCCGCTCGGCGCCGCTTTCATGAACGGCCCGAATTCCGGCAAGGACGTATTCGTGCCGATGGACTGGATCATCGGCGGGCAGAAGCAGGTGGGGAAGGGCTGGCGCATGCTGGTGGAATGCCTCGCCGCGGGCCGCTCGATCTCGCTGCCGTCGATGGCGATGGCCGCGGGCAAGCTGGGCAGCCGTGCGACCGGCGCCTACGCGCGCATCCGCTCGCAATTCCGCACGCCGATCGGCAAGTTCGAGGGCGTGGAGGAGCCGCTGGCGCGCATCGGCGGCAACACCTATCTCATGGACGCGACGCGGCGCATGACGATGGTCGCCCTCGACCTGGGCGAGAAGCCTTCGGTCATCTCGGCCATCTGCAAGTACCACATGACCGAGCGCATGCGCCAGGTGCTCAACGACGCCATGGATATCCACGGCGGCAAGGGCATCATGATGGGGCCGAACAATTACCTCGGCAGCGCGTACATCAACATCCCCATCGCGATCACCGTCGAGGGCGCCAACATCCTCACGCGCTCGATGATCATCTTCGGACAGGGCGCGATCCGCTGCCATCCCTGGGTGCTGAAGGAGATCAAGGCCGCGGCCGACAACGACCTGGTCGCGTTCGACCGCGCGCTCTGGGGCCACATGGGCTTCACTATCTCGAACGCATTCCGCTCGCTCTTCCTCGGCATCACCGGCGGCAAGGCCGTATCGGTGCCCGGCAGCCCGGACGTGCGCCGCTACCTGCAGCAAATGACGCGCTTCTCCGCGGCGTTCGCGCTGCTGTCCGACATCTCGATGTTCGTGATCGGCGGCAGCTTGAAGCGCAAGGAGAAGATCTCCGCGCGCCTGGGCGACATCCTCTCGTTGCTCTACATGGCCTCGGCGACGGTGAAGCGCTTCGAGGACGAAGGGCGCCAGAAGGAG
>DATLEL010000485.1:0-2677 GCA_035525255.1 Usitatibacter sp. | reverse complement strand
GCGGTGAGCGGCTGGTCCTCGTCGGGGTACGCCGCGCGGAACTGGTCGTCGTAGCGCAGCTCCTTCAGCTTCTCCAGCGCCGCCTGCTTGGAGGCGAAACCCAGCGACCCCGTGATGGAGCCTTCGGCCTGGTCGGCGCCGTGCTTGCGGTCGCCGAGCCAGCGGATGGTGGGCTGGCCCATGGAATTGAAGACCGTGGGGGAGTGCCGCGACGTGGGCAGCCCCTTGGCGTCGATGGAGGCGGCGCGGCGGTCGGCGCCGTGATCCAGGTGGCAGCTCGCGCAGGCGGTCTTCCCATCGAGGGAGACGCGCGGGTCCCAGAAGAGCGCGCGGCCGAGCTGCGCCTCGGAGCTGCCTACGGCGGCGGCGCTGGGTGCCGGCACCGAGCCGAACAGGCGGAGCGCTTCAGCGCGGAGGGCGGAATCGGCGAAGGCGGGCAGGGAAGTGGCCAGCAATGCGGCGGCCAGCGCGGCGGGGAGTCGTTTCATCGCGCCAATGTGGCCCAGGGCATTGCAGCTGTAAAGGCCCGCAAGAGCCCCCTGTGCGATGTTTCACAGCAAGCGTGCGCCATTAAAGGGATGATGCGCCCATGAAGCTCCTCCATTCCGCCGCCGCACTGATGTTTGCCCTGGCCGCCAGCCTGGCCGCCGCCGAGGCTCCGAAACATGAGGCGAACCTCGCCGCCAGCGGCCAGGCCGTTCTCGACGTGGTGGAAGGGCGGGTGGAGATGGCGCCGGTTTCGGTGCCTTACGGCCAGGCCCTGGCCGCGGCGCACCGCCAGGCCACCGCGGCCGGCAAGCGCTTCGCGCCGCCGCCGAGCCTGCGCTTCCACGAGATCAGCAAGTCGGGCGATGCCGTGCTGTCGGTCGTGACCATCGGCACGCCGTCCGAGGACGCGAGGCAGGCGATCGCCTTCCTGCGCGCGCGTGAAGCGCGTCCGGCGAACGTGATGCCGGTGCGCAACCGCTAGAGAATTTCCGCCGCGTGGTCCGCGAGCCTCGAACGCTCGCCCCGCATCAGCGTCACGTGCCCGCTGTGCCCCCAGCCCTTGAAGCGGTCCACCACGTAGGTGAGGCCTGAAGAGCCTTCGGTGAGGTAGGGCGTGTCGATCTGCGCGATGTTGCCCAGGCACACCACCTTCGTGCCGGGACCGGCACGGGTGATGAGCGTCTTCATCTGCTTGGGCGTGAGGTTCTGCGCCTCGTCGATGATCAGGTACTTGTTGATGAAGGTGCGGCCGCGCATGAAGTTCAGGCTCTTCACCTTGATGCGGCTGCGGATCAAGTCGGCTGTCGCCGCGCGTCCCCAATCGCCCGCTTCGTCGTCGGTCTTCATCAGCACGTCGAGGTTGTCCTCGAGCGCCCCCATCCACGGCGTCATCTTCTCTTCCTCGGTGCCGGGCAGGAAGCCGATGTCCTCGCCGACGGGCACGGTCACGCGGGTCATGATGATCTCGCTGTAGACCTTGAAGTCGAGGGTCTGCATCAGGCCCGCGGCGAGAGTCAGCAGCGTCTTGCCGGTGCCGGCCTGGCCGAGCAGCGTCACGAAATCGATCTCCGGGTCCATCAGCAGGTTCAGCGCGAAATTCTGCTCGCGGTTCCTCGCCGTGATGCCCCAGACGTTGTTCTTGTTGTGGGAGAAATCCTTGAGCGTCTGCAGCACCGCGCTCTTGCCGCGGAGCTCCTTCACGATCGCGAGGAACGGCTTGTCGCCCTCGTGGTAGACGAACATGTTCACCATCATCGCCGGGACCAGCGGGCCCTTGATGCGGTAGAGGGTGCGGCCGTGGTCCTGCCAGCTCTCCATGTCCTTGCCGTGCCGGTCCCAGAAGTCCTCCGGCAGCTGCATGATCCCGGTGTAGAGGAGGTCGGTGTCCTCGAGGACCTTGTCGTTGAAGTAGTCCTCGGCGGGGATGCTGACCGCATGCGCCTTGATGCGCATGTTGATGTCCTTGGACACCAGCACCACGTCGCGCTTGGGATACTTCTGCTTGAGGTGCAGCGCGATCCCGAGGATCACGTTGTCGGCCTTCTTTGAGGCGACCGAATCGGGGATCTCGACGTTCACCGAGTGCGTCTGCAGGAAGAGGCGCCCGCCCGCTTCGCTGCCGGTGCTCTTCACCTTGAGCGGATAGCCGCGCTCGATCTCGCCGCCCTGGGAGACGATCTCGTCGAGGAAGCGGCTCGCCTGGCGCGCGTTCCTCGAGACTTCGCTCATGCCCTTCTTGTGGTCGTCCAGCTCCTCCAGCACCACCATCGGCAGGAACACGTCGTGCTCCTCGAAGCGGAAGAGGCTGGTGGGGTCGTGCATCAGCACGTTGGTGTCGAGCACGAAGAGCTTGGTCACCGCGTTTTTCGGGGCGCGGGGAGCGCCGCCACCTTCACGTTCACGTCTGCGTTGCATCGGGGCCTCCGGCGAGGAGGAAAAGTCGGCGGTCTCCTCCGTGGCATGCCGCGGGGAGTCTCTCAGGGGATCGTTGGGCATCAGTGGGGAACGGGGGGGTGGAAGAAGCGGGACGAGGCCGCCGCGGGGAAGCGGGAGCCGGGAAGCCGGAGTCGGGGTGAGGCGGTGGAACGGGGGGCCGATTGCGCTCGACGCTGGATGTCGCTGTTACAACCCATGGATCGCATAGCCACAACCCATGGTGAACAAGTTCCTTCAAAAACGCAAGCTATGG
>DATLEL010000483.1:0-2564 GCA_035525255.1 Usitatibacter sp. | reverse complement strand
CCCGACAAGGACGACGTGAAGGACGGCATCATCACGTACAAGATCGCCGCCCACGCCGCGGACCTCGCCAAGGGACACCCGGGCGCGCAGATCCGCGACAACGCGCTCTCCAAGGCGCGGTTCGAATTCCGCTGGGAGGACCAGTTCAACCTCGGTCTCGATCCCGACAAGGCGAAGCAATTCCACGACGAGACGCTGCCGCAGGAGGGTGCGAAGCTCGCGCACTTCTGCTCCATGTGCGGCCCGCACTTCTGCTCGATGAAGATCACCCAGGACGTGCGCGAATTCGCCGCGAAGCACGGCGTCTCGGAGAGCGACGCGCTGAAGAAGGGGATGGAAGTGAAGTCCATCGAGTTCGTGAAACAGGGTGGGGAGATCTACGCCAAGCAGTGATTGTCAGGCGCGGGCGTAGTCCTCTGCCATGCGGCGCCGCAGCGCGGCGTCCGGCAGCGGGCCTGCAAGGGCGCGCATGTTTTCCGCCAGGTGCGCAGGCTTCGACGTCGCCGGGATCGCACAGGTGACCGCCGGGTGTGCGACCACCCATTTCAGCAGCGCTTCGGCCCACGAGCCGCACTGGAGCTCCCGCGCCCAACCCGGCAGCGGCTTCGCGGTTTTCGCGCCAAAGAGGTCGCCGCCGTCGAACGGTCGGTTCACGATCACGGCAACGCCGCGCTCGGCGGCGAGCGGCAGCAGCACTTCCTCGACGCGGCGATCGTTGACGTTATAGGTGAGCTGCACGAAGTCGAGCTTGTCGCGCCGCAGGATTTTTTCCAGGTCGTCGTGGCGACGGCCATGGGAGGTGGTCATGCCGATGTGGCGCACACGGCCCTCGGCTTTCATCGACTTGAGCGTCGGCCAGTGCGTCTCCCAATCGAGCAGGTTGTGCACCTGCATGAGATCGAACCTTTGCACGCGCCAGAGCGCCCGCGAGCTCTCCATCTGGCGGCGTCCGGCAAGGCCACCGACGGTCCACACCTTGGTCGCGGAAAAGAGCGGCGCATTCTGCACGCGGCCGAGCTCGGCGCCGATCACTTCCTCGGAAGTGCCGTACATGGGCGACGAATCCACCAGGCGGCCACCCGCCGCGAAGAAAGCGCGCAGCACGTCGCCACGGACGCGCCGCGCAGGGGAGTCCGCGCCCCCGACGTCGAACGTGAGCCAGGTGCCGAGGCCCACCACCGGGATTCGCTCCCCGCTCGTGGGCACCGGCCGCGAATGGATCGCCGCCGGCTGCGCGTGCGCCGGCAATGCGGCCAGCACGCCCGACGCCGCGAGGAACCCCAATGCATTGCGCCGGTCCATGAGTCCTCCGCCCGCGAATAACGACTAGACTACCGCGCGATGAACCTCCCGCCCCTGCTCGACGCGCTCATCCTTGGAGTGGTCGAGGGCCTCACCGAGTTCCTGCCGATCTCGTCCACCGGCCACCTGATCCTGGTGTCCGACCTGCTGGGAACCAACGACGAGAAGGGCAAGGTCTTCGACATCGTGATCCAGCTGGGTGCGATCCTCGCCATATGCTGGGAGTACCGGGCGCGATTCGCGCGCGCGTTCGCGGGGCTCGGCAGCGATCCGGTGCAGCAGCGCTTCGCGACCAACCTGTTCGTGGCCTTCCTTCCCGCGGCCATCGTCGGGCTCGCGTTCCAGTCGCAGATCAAGAAATACCTGTTCAATCCCACCAGCGTCGCCATCGCGCTCATCGTGGGTGCGGTGGTGATCCTGCTGGTGGAGCGCTGGTACGAGCGCCACGGCGCGCCGCGCGTGGTGGCGGTAGACGAGATGACGTGGAAGGACGCGCTCAAGGTGGGACTCGCGCAGTGCTTCTCGCTCATCCCGGGCACCTCGCGCTCGGGTGCCACGATCATGGGCGGGATGCTCTTCGGGCTGTCGCGCCAGGCGGCGACGGAGTTCTCGTTCTTCCTCGCGGTGCCCATCATGTTCGCCGCGACCGGCTACCAGGTGGTCAAATACCGCGACCTCTTCACCCGCGAGGACATCGGGCCGTTCGCCGTGGGTTTCGCGGTGAGCTTCGTCTCGGCGCTCATCGCCGTGAAGGCGCTGATCCGCTACGTGGCGCGCCATGACTTCCGCGCGTTCGCCTGGTACCGGATCGTGCTGGGAATCGCGGTGCTGCTCTACTTCCGCTAGGCGAACGCGTTTTCCTGGGTGTAGCGCCGGATCAGCGCGAGCAGCTGATCCTCCTGGTACGGCTTGCCCATGTACTCGTTCACGCCGATTTCGAGCGCGTGGTTGCGGTGCTTGTCGGCGGTACGCGAGGTGATCATGATGATCGGGATGCGGCGGGTGGCCGCGTCGGCCCGCACGTTGCGCGCGAATTCGAAGCCGTCCATGCGCGGCATCTCCACGTCGAGCAGGATGCAGTCGGGCTTGATGTCCTGCAGCTGCTGCAGGGCATCGACGCCGTCCTTGGCGGTGGCGACCTCGAAGCCTTCGCGCGTCAGCATGCGGCTGGTGATCTTGCGCACGGTGAGCGAATCGTCCACCACCATCACCAGCGGCGCGCCGGACTTCTCGTCCACCATCAGCGGCTGTTCCTGGGGCGC
>DATLEL010000482.1:0-2974 GCA_035525255.1 Usitatibacter sp. | reverse complement strand
ATCAACTTCCTCGTGGCGGTCATCGGCCTCTTCGGCGTGAGCGAGATCCTTCTCACGATGGAGGAGCGCCTGGCGCTGCGCGGGCATCCGGCCAAGATCAGCCTGAAGGTGGTGCTGAAGGTATGGAAGTCGCTGCCCAGGTATTGGGCGACGCTCGCGCGCTCGGCTGCCATCGGCTGCTGGCTCGGCATCACGCCCGGCGGCGCCATCGCCGCGTCCTTCATGGGCTACAACGTGGCGAAGCGCCTCTCGCCCCACCGCGAGGAGTTCGGCAAGGGCCGCATCGAGGGCGTCTTCGCGCCCGAGACCGCGGCGCATGCCTCGGGCACGTCCGCGCTTCTTCCGATGCTCGCCCTGGGCATTCCCGGCTCCGGGACCGCCGCCATCCTTCTGGGCGGCTTGATGGTGTGGGGCCTCAACCCGGGCCCGCTGCTGTTCGTGGAGCACAAGCAGTTCGTCTGGGGCCTGATCGCCTCGATGTACCTGGGCAACATCGTGGGGCTGGTGATGGTGCTGACCACGGTGCCGCTGTTCGCCGCCGTGCTGCGCGTGCCGTTCGCCGCCATCGCGCCGATGATCATCGTCTCGTGCGCCATCGGCGCGTTCGCGATCCAGAACGCCATGTTCGACATCTGGCTCATGCTGCTTTTCGGGGTGATCGGCTACGTGTTCAAGAAGATCGGCATCCCGCTGGCACCGCTCACGCTCGCCCTGGTGCTCGGCAGCCGCGCGGAGGACGCATTCCGCCTCTCGATGATCGGCTCGGCGGGAGACATGCGCGTCTTCTGGTCCAACGGGCTCGTCGGCACCATCACCACGCTCGCCCTGGTGCTGCTCTTCTGGCCGCTCATCGGCCGCGCGGTGAACAGGGTCCTGCGGCGTCCTTGAGGAGGGTGGTTACGGGCGTAATGGCGTGCCCGGCGCGGATGTGACGGCCTTCACATCGAAGCGCGCGGCCCGGGCCTATCTTGGCGTTGACGTTCCAACCGACCAAGGCCCTACCATGATCACGCTGACCGCCATCGTTGCCGCCCTTGCCGTGGGATCCAGCATCCTCAGGATGTGGACCATCGTCTCGCGCCGCCAGAAGCAGGCGCTGGTCGCGAAGACCGCCTAGTCGACCTTCGCTGGCGCTGTCGCCAGCAGGCCGAAGAGCAGGTGGGCCATGAACGTGTCCACCGAGCGCAGCTCCGCGAGCCACGGGAATGCCAGTGGCAGCGCGTACAGGTCGAGGCCGTAGAGCGCGACCCCGAATCCCAGTCCCAAAGCCGCAAGGCCCAGCCCCTGCAGGCGCCCGGCAACGCGCGTGAGCGCGAGAGCGCATGCAATCCCGAGATCGAGCTGCAGGGCGAGCATCGTAAGGACGACGCGCCCGTCGAAGGCATCCTCGGGCTGCAACACCCCCGGCCCCAGCACCGTCGCCGCGATCATGCGGGGCAACCGCCATATCGATTCGTCGTACACCGTCACCGAAAGGAACATCAGCACCGCCGCCAGGGCGGCGCCGGCGAGCACCCCGGAACGGGCTGCATTCGCGAGGCGCACGGCGCGGCGCCGGTTCGCGCAGGCGAGGGCGGGCGTGGTGTCGGGAATGCGGTAGACGATCATGCTTCATTGGACTTCGGCGAACGGAGGATTGACATCGGCTCTCGCGGACGCCGTTGTAGGACTGCGCTGAATCAGGCGACGGCCCCATCCGACCGCAGTCGCGCGATCTCGGCCGCTCCATAGCCCAGGGTCGCCAGGATCGCGTCGGTGTGCTGGCCCAGCGTGGGCGCGGCCCGCGTGATCGCGGCCGGCGTCTCGCCGAACTTGACCGGCATGCCGATCGCCTTCACGCGCCCGGCCACGGGGTGCTCGACTTCGACCACCATCTCGCGCGCGGCCACCTGCGGATCGGCCAGCATGTCGCCGATGCGATTGACAGGCCCCACCGGCACGCCCGCCTCTTCGAAGTCCCGGATCCATTCCGCCGAGGAGCGCTCGCGCAGCCGCTCGGCGATGAGCGGCGTGAGCTCGGCCAAGTTGCGCATGCGATCGCCATTGCTGCGGAAGCGCGGATCCGCGGCGAGCTCCGGCCGGCCGATCACCTTCACGATGCGCTCCCAGTTGGGCTGGTTGGCGCCGCCCACGTTGATCCATCCATCGGCCGTGGGGAATGCCTGGTAGGGCGCGGTGAGGATGTGCGCCGACCCCGAGGGTCCGGGGTTCACGCCGGTGGCGAAGAAGATCGCCGACTGCCAGTAGGTCTGCTGGATCGCCGCTTCCATGAGCGAGGTCTCGACCATTTGGCCGCGGCCGGTGCGCGCGCGGGCCAGCAGCGCCGAGACGATGCCGAGCGCCGCGAAGATGCCGGCGTTGATGTCGGCGATGGAGGTGCCCGATTTCACCGGCGGTCCGCCGGGCTCCCCGGTGATGCTCATCAACCCGGCGAAGCCCTGCGCGATCAGGTCGAAGCCGCCCTTGTCGGCATAAGGACCGGTGCGCCCGTAGCCCGAGATCGCGCAGTAGACGAGGCGCGGGTTGAGCTTCTCCAGCACTTCGTAACCGAGACCCAGCTTCTCGAGCGTTCCCTTGCGGTAGTTCTCCGTCACCACGTCGGCATCGGCAAGCAGGCGCTTCACCACTTCCAGTCCGCCCGGCGCCTTGAGGTTCACCGCCATGCCGCGCTTGTTGCGGTTCAGCATCATGAACGCCGCGGATTCGCCATGGATCGCGGGCTCGGTGTAGCTGCGCGTGTCGTCGCCGCCCGGGAGCTTCTCGACCTTGATCACGTCGGCGCCCATGTCGGCGAGGAGCATGCCGCAGGTGGGGCCGGCCATGATCTGGGCGAGCTCGATGACTCTTATTCCTTGCAGGGGGCCCATTACTTGCCTTTGAACTCGGGAGAGACCTTCGCCAGAAACGCCTGGTACCCGATCTGGAAGTCTTCAGTGCCGAAGCATGCGAAGCCTTCGTCGTATTCCTGGGGCGT
>DATLEL010000481.1:0-13999 GCA_035525255.1 Usitatibacter sp. | reverse complement strand
GGCAGGTATTCGAACGCTCCCCCCTGGAACGCCGCCACGGCGCTCTCGAGGTCGGAGTACGCGGTCATGATGATGACCGGCGTGGACGGCAGCCGCGCCTTGAGCTGCTGCATGAACTCGAGTCCGGAGAGGCCCGGCATGCGGATGTCGCTCACGACGACTTGCGGAGCTTCGTCCGGCAGTCGATCGAGCGCCTCCTGGGCGGCGCTGAAGGTGCGGTGGTCGATGCCCTCCCGCGCGAGCGCTTTCTCGAATACCCAGCGAATGGAACGATCGTCGTCGATGATCCAGACGGGGTTCATGGTTTGGTTTCGCTTTTCTTCGAGTCTGGCCTTCCGGCCATGACCGGCAACAGGATGGTGAACCGGGTGCTCCCCGGAACGCTTTCGAACTCGATCAGGCCCTGGTGCTGCGAGACGTAGCTTTGCGCGAGCGACAGGCCGAGGCCGGTGCCGCCCTCGCGGCCGCTCACCAGGGGATAGAAGATGCGCTCGGCGAGGTCCGGCGGCACGCCGGGGCCGTCGTCCTCGATGGAGACCGCGAGCGCATGGCGATAGCGGTTGCGCGCGATCGTCACCTGGCGCGCGACGCGGGTGCGCAGGCGGATCTCGCCACGGCCCGCGGTCGCCTGCGCCGCGTTGCGCGCCACGTTGAGGATCGCCTGGATCAGCTGCTCCTTGTCGCCCGCGAGCTCCGGAAGGCTGGTGTCGTAATCGCGCGCTACCGTGAGCGCGCCGGGAAATTCAGCGAGAAGCAGCGTGCGCACGCGCTCGGTCACTTCATGGATATTGAGGAGCTCCACCCGCGGCAGCCGGCTGGGCGTGAGAAGCCGGTTCATGAGCGACTGCAGCCGGTCGGCTTCCTTCACGATCACCTGCGTGAATTCGCGCAGCTCGGGATCGCCGAGCTCGCGCTCCAGCAGCTGCGCGGCGCCGCGAATGCCGCCCAACGGATTCTTGATCTCGTGCGCCAGGTTGCGGATCAGCTCCCGGTTGGCTTCCTGCTGCTCCTGGATCTTCGCCTCGCGCGCGATCTTCAGCTGCTGCTCGAGCTCGCGGAATTCCAGCACCAGCCGCGCGTCGCCGGGAGATTCTACGGGCGTGATCACGCAATGCAGGTGCGCGGGGTAGCCCTCTACTTCCAGCAGCAGGTCGTTGTCGTTGAACCCCGCTTCGGCCTCGAGGGCGTGCTGCAGCCGCGCGACGAAATCGTCGTTGCCCGGGAGCGCGCGATCGAACGCGATGCCGACGAGATGGCTGCGGCCCTGGGCGAAGAGCGTCTCTGCGGCGGGATTGGCGTAGGTCACGTTCAGTCGGTCGTCGAGCATCAGGACGGCAGTGGAGAGCAGCTCGATCCCCGCGTGCAGGTTCACGATGCGCTGGACACTGCAAAAGCAAGTAGCGCGCCAGCCACGGGGGCGGGCGCGCTACGGGAATTACGGGTATGCGGGAAGAGCGGACCGCGCGAAGCTAGGGCTTCACCGCTCCGAGCTCCTTCCGGAGCGCCTCGACGTTCTTCTCGTGCTCGGCGACGGTCGCCTGCAATCCGCGGATGCGGCCGGAGGCCTTCTCGATGTTGCCGCGCATCTCGAGCATCTGCGCGGGCGTGGGATCCACCGCGTTTTGCGCAACGCGCACCGCGGCGATGAGCGAGGGGTTCTGCTGCTCCTGCGTGAGCGCGGAGCGCGCGCCGTTGAGCGAGTCTTCCTCGCGCGACAGCTCCTGCTCGAGGATCCTGCGGCGCTCGTCGTCGCGCTTCTTCTGCACCTGGGGCTCGATGGCAGCGAGCGTCGTCTTCGGCACCGCCGTCACGATGGCCGCGATCGGCTTCGCCTCGGGCTTGTCGACCACCAGGCTCGCACGCTCGATGCCGCCAGTCTTCTGCGCCGCCGCGAGCGTCGCCGCCGGCAGCGCGGGAATGATGGTGATGGGATCGAGCTCCATCACCGTCGCGCCCTTCATCGGCTTGTTCGAATAGGTGATGCGGCCGCTCTCGTCGACGTGCTTGTAGATCGTCGACTGGGCGAATGCAGACGCCGAGGCCGCGATGGCGATACCCGCGATCCAGACGGTCTTCATGCCGTGCTCCCTTTCGCAGAATGGGAAGGAAAGGATAGGCAGCGGTCATGAAAAAAGCAACGTTTTCAAAGAGATAAAGCCTCGGTGGCCCCATAGGTTGTGGTCCGGATGGCCTACGGACACAAGGGCCTCATTTCGGAGGATAAAAAAGGGGCGGTCGCCCGCCCCTTTCCATGTTCGGCTGCGGATGCCTCAGGACGAGTAGTACATGTCGAACTCGACGGGATGCGTCGTCATGCGGAAGCGCTGCACCTCCTCGTACTTGAGCGCGATGTACGCGTCGAGCATGTCGTTGGTGAAGACGCCGCCGCGCGTGAGGAACTCGCGGTCGCCGTCCAGGTTCTCGAGCGCCTCGTCGAGCGACGCACACGGATGCGGCACCTTCGCGGCTTCTTCCGGCTCGAGGTCATAGAGGTTCTTGTCGAGCGGCTCGCCGGGATGGATCTTGTTCTGCACGCCGTCGAGTCCCGCCATCAACAGCGCCGCGAATGCGAGGTACGGGTTCGCGGTGGGATCGGGGAAGCGCACCTCGACGCGGCGGCCCTTCGGGCTCGACACGAACGGGATGCGGCAGGCTGCCGAGCGGTTGCGCGCGGAATAGGCGAGGTTGATCGGCGCTTCGAATCCCGGCACCAGGCGTTTGTACGAGTTGGTGCCCGGGTTGGTGATCGCGTTGAGCGCCTTCGCATGCTTGATCACGCCGCCGATGTAGTAGAGCGCGAAGTCGGAGAGTCCCGCATAGCCGTCGCCCGCGAACAGGTTCTGCCCGCCCTTCCACACCGACTGGTGCACGTGCATGCCGCTGCCGTTGTCGCCCACGACGGGCTTCGGCATGAAGGTGGCGGTCTTGCCATACGAGCGCGCCACATTCCACACGGTGTACTTGAGGATCTGCAGCCAGTCGGCGCGCTTCACCAGCGTGTTGAACTTGGTGCCGATCTCGCACTGGCCGGGTGCCGCCACCTCGTGGTGGTGCACCTCGACCTCGACGCCCTGCTCCTCGAGCGCGAGGCACATGGCGGAGCGGATGTCCTGGAGCGAATCCACCGGCGGCACGGGGAAGTAACCGCCCTTCACCGGCGGGCGGTGGCCGAGGTTGCCGCCCTCGAACTTGCCATCGGTGGACCACGGAGCCTCTTCGGAGAAGATCTTCACGAAGCTGCCCGACATGCTCACGTTCCATTCGACGGCGTCGAAGACGAAGAACTCGGGTTCGGGGCCGAAGTAAGCGGTGTCTCCGATGCCGGAGCTCTTGAGATAGGCCTCGGCTTTCTTCGCGATGGTGCGCGGGTCGCGCTCGTAGCCCTTGCCCGTCGACGGCTCGAGCACGTCGCAGGAGATGGCGAGCGTGGGCTCGTCGTAGAACGGGTCCATGCGCGCGGAATCCGGATCCGGCATCAGCAGCATGTCCGACGCCTCGATGCCCTTCCACCCGGCGATCGACGAGCCGTCGAAGGCATGCCCGTCCTTGAACTTGCTGTCGTCGAACATCTTGGCGGGGACGCTGACGTGTTGCTCCTTGCCCTTCGTGTCCGTGAAACGCAGGTCGACGAACTTCACTTCGTTTTCCTTGATTGTCTTGAACACGTCGGCAGCTGCGGATGCCATTTAGATTTCTCCTGGTTTGAGGTTGTCGCCCAGAATTGGTGAATGCGCGGCCGTCAGGGCGTGGCCGAGGCTTTGGGATAGCGAGAAATATGCCACTGGGGGTGCTAAGTAACGGATTGAAAAATAAGAATATTCAGCGAGAATCGAGCGGGCGGCGCACCAATGAGGGGCGGCAGGCTGGACAGCGCACCACTATAGAGCATCTGTAGGCGACCCGGACAGCCCGCGCGGCCATACTATTAAATTAGGGGGCCACGCGCGCCCGCCGTTATCATGACGGCCTCGCCCCGGCCCCTTCGCACTGCTGGCTTCCCTTGGACCGCTACGTCGTCATCGGCAACCCCGTCGCGCACAGCCTCTCGCCCGAGATCCATGCGCGCTTCGCCGAGCAGACGGGCGAGCGCATCGAGTACTTCCGCATGCTGGTGCCCGAGGGGCGCTTCATGATCTACGCGCAGGAGTTCTTCGATGGCGGAGGACGCGGCGCGAACGTGACGCTGCCCTTCAAGGTGAACGCGTTCCATTGGGCCACGCACCACAGCGAACGTGCATTACGCGCGGGCGCCGCCAATTTCCTGGTGCAGCGCGAGCGCCTGGAGATCTTCGCCGACAACACCGATGGCGCGGGCCTGGTGGCGGACCTGCGCGACAACCTGGGGGTCACGTTGCGCGACGCATCCATCGTGCTGGTCGGCGCGGGCGGAGCCGCGCGTGGCGTGATCGCGCCATTGCTCGCGCAGCGGCCGCGCGCCTTGCTCATCGCCAATCGCACCGCCGCCAAGGCCGATGAGCTCGCACGCGAGTTCGGCGCTCTCGGCAGCATCGCGGCTGCCTCGCTCGACGCAATTCCCCCGGGCCCGTACGACGTGGTGATCAACGCGACCTCCACGTCGACACGCGGCGTGACGCTGGATCTCCCGCGCATCCGCTGGTCGGCCCGTACCCTCGCGTACGACATGGCGTACGGCCCGGCCGCGAAGGCGTTCCTCGCGCGCGCGGCGGAGGCGGGCGCGCGGGTGAGCGACGGCCTGGGCATGCTGGTGGAGCAGGCGGCGGAGTCGTTCGAGCTCTGGCGCGGCAAGCGTCCCGAGACCGGCCCGGTGCTGCAGTCGCTGCGGGCGCGGCTGGAGTGAAGCGGGCGCTGCGCTTCTTCGCCTGGCTCGCGGTCGCCGCGGCGGCCCTCTTCCTCGCCGTGCAGTTGAGCTTCGCCGCGCGCGTATGGTGGTGGCGCGACCACAACCCGGGCAACACGGCGTTCATGGAGGCGAGCCTCGAGCGCATGCGCGCGGAGAAGCGCGATGCCTACCTCAAGCACGCGTGGGTGCCCTACGAGCGCATCTCCAACCACCTCAAGCGTGCGATCGTGGTGGCGGAGGACTCGCGTTTCATCGACCATGAGGGCTTCGACTGGGATGCGATCGACAAGGCGATCGAGAAGAACCGCGAAAGGGGCAAGGTGGTGGTGGGCGCATCGACGATCTCGCAGCAGCTCGCCAAGAACCTGTTCCTGTCGCCGTCGCGGACTCCCTGGCGCAAGGGCCAGGAGGCGCTGATCACCGTGATGATCGAGCACGTCATGAGCAAGCGCCGGATATTGGAGATCTACCTGAACGTGATCGAGTGGGGCGACGGCGTATTCGGCGCCGAGGCGGCGGCGCGGCATTATTTCGGCAGCGGGGCAGGCAACCTCGGTCCCGAGGCGTCGGCACGGCTCGCGGCGATGGTGCCCAACCCGCGCTTCTATGACCGCAACCGCAACACGCGCTGGCTCGTGCGCAAGACGCAAGTGATCCTGGCGCGCATGCCCGCCGCCGAGCTGCCATGAGCAGCCATCCGCCGCGCGCCGCCGAGGCCGACCGCGCCACCAGTCCCCAGGACCACCTCGAGATGGTCGAGCGGCTGATCCACCGCCATCGCGTCGGCGAGGAGCTTGCCCACCGCCAGTCCGAGGGCGCGCCCAGCCCGGCGAAGGACGTGGAGATGCTGCGCCGGCTCGACGTGTCCGAGCTGAAGAAGCGCGTGCGTCGCATGCACCCGGCGGACGTCGCCTATGTCCTCGAGAACCTGCCGATGGAGGACCGGCTGCTGGTGTGGGACCTGGTGGGCGAGGATCGCGGCGAGATCCTGCTGGAAGTCTCCGACGCGGTGCGCGACACGCTGCTCGCCGACATGGACAGCGCCGAGATCGTCGCGGCGACCCAGGACCTCGACGCGGATGAAATCGCCGACCTCGCGGCGGACCTCCCCGACGAGGTGGTGCAGGACATCATCGAGGCCCAGGACGTCGAGGACCGCGCCGAGCTGCAGACGGCGCTCTCGTATCCCGAGGGGACCGTGGGCGCGCTGATGGATTTCGAGGTGGTGAGCATTCGCGAGGACGTGACCTGCGAGGTGGCATTGCGCTACCTGCGGCGCTTCGACGAGCTCCCCGGGCAGACCGATGCCCTCTTCGTGGTGGACCGCGACGACCGCCTCAAGGGCTCGCTGCCGTTGAAACGGCTGCTGGTGACCGATCCGGACGTCGAGATCTCGGGGCTCTACGAGCGCGACGTGATCTCCTTCACCGCCGAGGACGACGCCGACGACGCCGCCGAGGCGTTCGACCGCTACGACCTGGTGAGCGTGCCGGTGGTGGACGCCGACCAGCGCGTGGCGGGCCGGCTCACCGTGGATTCGGTGCTCGAATACGTGCGCGAGCGGCAGGAGGCGCAGCAGCTCGGCAAGGTCGGCCTGCGCGAGGACGAGGACATCTTCGCGAGCGTCTGGGCGAGCGCCAAGAATCGCGGGCCGTGGCTCGCGCTCAACCTGTGCACCGCCTTCATGGCCTCGCGCGTGGTGGGCGCGTTCGAGGGCTCGATCGAGAAGCTCGCGGCGCTGGCGGCGCTGATGCCGATCGTGGCGGGGATCGGCGGCAACTCGGGCAACCAGACCACCACCCTCATCGTGCGTGCGCTGGCGCTGGGACAGGTGAGCGCCTCCAATGCCCGGCGCCTGCTCGCCAAGGAGCTCGGCATCTCGGTGCTGAACGGCGTCATCTGGGGCGGGGTGCTCGGGCTCATCGCCTATGCGCTCTACCGCAACGTGGCGCTGGGCGGCGTGATGGCACTCGCGATGCTGCTGAACCTGATGGTGTCGGCGCTCGCCGGCATCTTCATTCCCCTCGCCATGGAGCGCTTCGGGCGCGATCCCGCGGTAGGGTCGAGCGTCTTCCTCACCTTCGTGACCGACAGCATGGGGTTCTTCATTTTCCTGGGGCTGGCGACGGTCGTCCTGCTTTAGCGCGTACATGAGCGTCTTCTTCGCGCTCTGGCCGTCAGCCGCCGCGGCGCAGGCGCTCGCGGAAACCGCGGCGCTGCTGGCGCCGGCGCTCGAAGGCAAGCCGGTGCCGCCGGACAAGATTCACCTCACCGTGGCATTCCTGGGAAATTTGCCCGAGTCCGGACTGGCGCAAGCTATCGACGCAGGCGATTCGGTGCTGGCCGATGGATTCGCGCTCGCGCTCGATCATGTCGGGGCTTTCCGCGGCGCGCGGGTCGCGTGGGCCGGGGCGAGCGCCCCGCCCGCGGCCCTCATCGAGCTCCATCGCCAAGTGCGCGCCGCCGCCGCCGGCCGCGGACTGCCCGTCGAAGACCGGGCATTCGCCCCGCACATGACGCTGGTTCGTGGAATACGGCGGCCGTTGCCGCGGACGAGCCTGCCCGAAGCGATCGGATGGGACGTGGAGGGATTCGCGCTGTTGCGCTCGGCGCCCGGAACCGGCGTCTACTCCACCGTGGCCGCCTGGGACCTGCGATGAGCCCGCTTGCGAGGCGCTACCCGGCCGCTACTGCTTGCCGCGTGCGCGGCGACCGGTCGGGTCGCGCCTCGTATTCGGGTCCAGCCTGCCAGCTGTCGAGGTTGCCCTCTTCAGCTCATCGGCTTGATCAGCGGTGTGATGACTGGGGTGACCGCGGGAGCCATGGGCTTCATCGGGGCCGCCGCCTTCATCATCGGCTTGCGTTTCGCCGCTTTTCTGGCTGGCTTCTTCTTGCCGGCTTTGCGTGAAGATTTCTTCTTGGACGACTTCTTGGAAGATTTCTTCTTCGCAGCCTTTTTCTTGGAGGTCTTCTTTACCGCACGTTTCTTGGACTTCTTAGAAGACTTCTTCTTCGCAGATTTTTTAGCGGATTTTTTCTTCGCAGCTTTTTTCTTCGCAGCCATGTCAATTCCTTTCAATGTTGGACCGAGGTAGTCGTGCCGATCGCCCTTGCGGGTTTCTCTGCACTACCAAGCTTTCGATTCGCATCGAACGAGATTGGTGAGCCGATTCTATGCGCAAGATGTGAAATTGCATCATGTCAAGGCTGACTAATTGAACCGACTCGCAGCCGAATGGTGTCGTGTCGACACCGAACTCGCGTGCGCGACACATTTCATCGCGCAGGCGCGCGTTCAGGCGGTGCCGCGCAGCGTTTTCTCGCCGGCGTAGAGCGAAGCGACGCTCTCGCGCGAGCGGACTTCCACCGCGCGCCCGCCGTCGATCATCACCTCGCACGGGCGCGGGCGGGAATTGTAGTTCGACGCCATCGCCATCGCGTAGGCACCCGCCGACAGGATCGCGAGCACGTCGCCCGCGGCGATGGCGAGGCTGCGATCGGTGCCCAGCACGTCGGAGGATTCGCAAACCGGCCCCACCACGTCGTAGCGCGAGGGCGCGTCGCCGCGCGCGGCCACCGGCACGATGTCATGCCACGCGCCGTAGAGGGCGGGCCGGATCAGCTCGCTCATGGAGGCGTCCACCACCGCGAAGCGCTTCGCCTTGTCGAGCTTCAGGTACTCGACGCGCGTGAGCAGCACGCCCGCACTGCCGACGATGGCGCGCCCGGGCTCGAGCTGCACCTGCCAGCCGCGCCCGGCGAGGCGCTGCGCCAGGCGGCGGCAATAGGCGCCCACGTCGGGCGGCGTCTCGTCGCGATAGCGGATGCCGAAGCCGCCGCCCAGGTCGAGGTGGTCGAGGACGATTCCTTCGCGCGCGAGCGCCGCGACCAGCTCGAGCACCCGGTCGAGCGCCTCGTCGAGCGGCGCCACGTCGAGGATCTGCGAGCCGATGTGGCAGTCGATGCCGGTTACGCGCAGGTTCGGAAGCGCCACCGCGCGGCGATAGGCGCCGAGCGCCGCGGGGTGCGGAATGCCGAACTTGTTGCCGGCCATTCCGGTGGAGATGTAGGGATGGGTGCCGGCATCGACGTCGGGATTGATGCGCAGCGACACCGGCGCCTTCACGCCCATGGAGCCGGCGACCTGGTCGAGGCGCTCCAGCTCCGGCACGCTCTCCACGTTGAAGCAGCGGATGCCGGCTTCGAGGCCCGCGCGCATCTCCGCTTCCGACTTGCCCACGCCCGAGAAGATGATGCGTGCGGCGCTGCCGCCCGCCGCCAGCACCCGCGCGAGCTCGCCGCCGGAGACGATGTCGAAGCCCGCGCCCATGCGCGCGAGGACGTCGAGCACCGCGAGGCTCGGGTTCGCCTTCACCGCGTAGCAGATGAGGTGGTCCACGCCCGCGAGCCCGGCGTCGAATTCGCGGAACGCCTCCTCGATCAGCGAGCGCGAATACACGTAGCAGGGAGTGCCGAAGCGCCGCGCGAT
This sequence comes from Usitatibacter sp., assembly GCA_035525255.1. Taxonomy (GTDB): domain Bacteria; phylum Pseudomonadota; class Gammaproteobacteria; order Burkholderiales; family Usitatibacteraceae; genus Usitatibacter. Next base: position 4,688 of record DATLEL010000481.1, on the reverse strand, counting down.
GTCGCCGAGCGGGACGCCGTCCAGCGCCAGGTCGGCGCCGATCCGCGCGAGCCCGGTCATGGGGCCGCGGCGGGAGGCTGCTTGGGAGGCGCGTCGGGAAGCTTGAGCGGACCCTTCTGCCCGCACGCGCCGAGGGCGAGCGCGGTGGCGATGGCGAGGAGGGCGCGTATCATCCCGGCATTATGAACGAATCGGATTTCCATCGTGACGTCGACGCGGTGCTCGCGCGCATCGAATCCGCGGTGGAATCGGACGACTCGCTCGACGTGGACCTCGAGAGCGGCATCCTCACCGTCACCTGCCCCGACGGCACGCGCGTGATCGTCAACCGGCAGACGCCGAACCGTGAAATCTGGGTCGCGGCGCGCTCCGGCGGCTTCCATTTCGTGCATCGCGACGGCGCGTGGCGCGACACGCGCTCCGGCGAGGAGCTCTACGCGTCGCTCGCGCGCATACTCGCATCGCAATGCGGCGCATCGCTCACGTTCGAGTGACGCAAGTCACAATAAAACGCCGCAAACGCGCCGCAAAACGGCCGGGAAGCGAGTTGGTATCGCGCCGACACGATAAATCGGTAGCGTAAATCCTTGACAAATCGGTAGCGTGCCGATACTAATGCGCACACGCGGACTCATTCCGCAGTGGAGGCGCGAATCGACAAGAACCCGCTCGTGCTCCTCGAGCTCGTGGAGCGGCTGGGAAACCTGATGCGCAGCGAGCTGCGCAAGGCTGGAAGCGACGAGTCGCTGCAGCCGGTCCAGCTCCAGGCGCTGATCTACATCAGCAAGGCCAACCGCTACTCCAACACCCCGCAGGCCCTCGCCGACTATCTCGGCCTCACCAAGGGAACCGTCTCCCAGACGCTCCTCCTCCTCGATCGCCGCGGCCTGATCGAGCGCTTCGAGGACGACGTCGACCGCCGCGTGGTGCGGCTGCGGCTCTCCTCCGCGGGCGAGCAGCTCCTCGCGGAATCGCAGCCCGCCCTTCCCTGGCAGAACGCCACCCGCAATATCAGCCCCAACCGCATCCGCAATGCCACCTCGGCGCTGCGCGAGGCGCTGGTGACTTTGCAGGAGGACAACGAGGGGACGGTCTTCGGCGAGTGCAACAGCTGCAGCTGGTGCCAGAAGCTCTCCCAGCGCATCTACCGCTGTGGGCGGATGGGCGACCGGCTCTCGGGTCCGGAGACCCGGAAGATCTGCCGGATCTACAAGGCCAAGGTCGAAGAGACGGTCTAGAGCCGCTTGCGGGCGCGCGCGATGGCGGCCCGCACCGTTTCCGGCGCCGTGCCGCCGGTGTGGCTCCTCGACGCGACGGAGCCTTCCGGGGTCAGCACGGCGTGCACGTCGGCCGCGATCAGCGGCGAGAACGCCTGCAGCTCGGCGAGCGGCAGCTCCGCCAGGTCGCGGCCGGCCTTCTCGGCAGCGCGCACCGCGCGCGCCACTACTTCGTGGGCATCGCGGAACGCCACCCCCTTGCGTACCAGGTAATCGGCCAGGTCGGTCGCGGTGGCGAAGCCTTCGCGCAGGGCTTCGCGCATGCGTTCCGGCCGCGGCGACACCCCTTTCAACAGCTCGGCCAGGAGCGTCAGCACGTCGCGGAGGGTGTCGGCGGCGTCGAACAGCGGCTCCTTGTCCTCCTGGTTGTCCTTGTTATAGGCGAGCGGCTGCCCCTTCATCACCGTGAGCAGCGTCACCAGCGCGCCGTACATCCGCCCGGTCTTGCCGCGCATCAGCTCCGGGACGTCGGGGTTCTTCTTCTGCGGCATGATCGACGAGCCGGTGCAGAAGCGGTCGGCGATGTCCACGAAACCGAATCGCGGGCTCATCCAGATGACCAGCTCCTCCGAAAGCCGCGACACGTGCATCTGGGCGATGGCCGCCGCGGCGAGGAATTCGATGGCGAAGTCGCGATCGGAGACCGCGTCCAGCGAGTTCTCGCACACGCCCTCGAAACCGAGCTCGCGCGCCGCCCATTCGCGGTCGATGGGGAAGCTGGTGCCGGCGAGGGCGGAAGCGCCCAGGGGGAGCCGGTTCACGCGCTTGCGGCAGTCGGCCAGGCGCTCCGAGTCGCGGCTGAACATCTCGAAGTACGCCATGAGGTGGTGGCCGAAGGTGACCGGTTGGGCCACCTGCAGGTGGGTGAAGCCGGGCATCAGCAGCGCCGCGTGCTCGCCCGCGAGGTCCAGCAGCACCTCGCGCACGCGCTTCAGCAACGCGATCAGCCCATCGATTTCGCTTCGCAGCCACAGCCGCAAGTCGGTGGCGACCTGGTCGTTGCGCGAGCGGGCGGTGTGCAGGCGCTTGCCGGCGTCACCCACCAGCTCCGTCAGGCGATGCTCGATGTTGAAGTGGACGTCCTCGCGCTCGATCGACCAGGGAAAGCCTCCCGAGCGGACCTCCTCGAGGATCTGCGCCATGCCGCGCTCGATGTCGGCCAGGTCGCCGGCCGCGATCAGCTTGCAGCGCGCGAGCATGCGCGCGTGGGCGAGGGATCCCTGGATGTCGAATTCGGCCAGCCGCCGGTCGAACGAGACCGAGGCATTGAATCGTTGCGTGAGCGCGTCGAGCGGCTCGGCGAAGCGGCCGGACCACGCCTTCGGCGACTTGGCCGCGCCGCCCGGCTTGTCGTCTTGTTGCATGGAAGCGGCGGCAATGGCCCAATGGCGATGACGTGGCGAGTATAAATCAGACGGGTACCGGCATCCGGTTGCCGAATTTCTGCAACCTCGGGGTGATGCTGCGCTCGCTCATCGTCGCCAACCTGTTCATGCTCGCCGCCGCGGTCCTCAAGGCGCCGGCGACTTCGGTCGTCTGGCGCCAGTTCGTCGACATCGCCTCCTTCGGCGAGCCCGCGTTGATCGCGAGCCTCGCCGTGCTCTGCCTCGCCCGCCGCGCGCTGCATTCCGTCGGGTACGCCGCCTCGATCGCCGCCATCGCCGTGTTCGAGGTGGCGCTCGCCTGGGCGATTGCCCAGTTCGCCAACACGCTGTTGCCGGACCGCCCGCCCATGCCTTTCGCGCACGTGGCGGTGCTGGTGCTTTTCGTCACGGGCTGCCTGCTCGCCTACTTCGACCTGCGCACGCGCGCGCTCACCCCCGCCATCGCCGAGGCGCGCATCCAGGCGCTGCAGGCGCGCATCCGGCCCCACTTCCTCTACAACAGCATCAACGCGGTGCTCTCGCTGATCCGCTCGGAGCCGAAGCGCGCCGAGCGCGCCCTGGAAGACATGGCGGACCTCTTCCGCGTGCTGATGGCGGACAACCGCACGCTGGTGCCGATCGCGAGCGAGGTGGAGCTCGCGCGCCAGTACCTCGCCATCGAGGAGATCCGCCTCGGGGACCGGCTGAAGGTGACCTGGCGCACGGGCGGCATGCCCGCGGATGCGCTGGTGCCGCCGCTCATGCTGCAGCCGTTGGTGGAAAACGCGGTCTATCACGGCATCGAGCCATCGGACGCCGGGGGAGAGATCGAGATCGACGCCGCGCTCGCCGACGGCCAGCTGGTGATCTCGCTGCGCAACCCGTTTCCCGGCGGCGGGCGCCATTCCTCCGGCAACCGGATGGCGATCGTCAACATCCGCGAGCGCCTGCAGCTACACTTCGACGCCGAAGCCAGCATGCGCTCCGAGGTGAAGGAGGGCATGTACAAGGTCACGCTGAGGATGCCCTACCTGCCCGCGCCCGCCTGATGACGCTCGCCCAGTCCGACACCCCCCGCATCCTCGTGGCCGACGACGAGGCCCCCGCGCGCGCGCGCCTGCGGGACCTGCTGGACGAATGCCGCGAGCAATTCCCGCTGGTGATCGTGGACGAGGCGAGGAACGGCCGCGAGGCGCTCGAGGTGCTGAACCGCGAGAAGGTGGACATCGTCCTGCTCGACATCCGCATGCCGGAGATGGACGGCATGGAGGCCGCGCGGCACATGGCGGGGATGGAAGCGCCGCCGTCGATCATCTTCACCACCGCGTTCGACTCGTACGCCCTCAAGGCTTTCGAGGTGAATGCGATCGACTATCTCCTCAAGCCGATTCGCATGGAGCGGCTGCTGGCGGCACTCGGCAAGACGCGCGCGGCGCCGCCCGTCTCGCGTCAGGCGCTCGATGCCGCCTCCAACCAGCCGCGGCGCCACCTGTCGGTCCACGAGCGCGGCAAGATCCACCTCGTTCCGCTTGCCGAGGTGCTCTACCTGCGCGCCGAGCTCAAGTACGTGACGGTGCGCACCCCGCAGCGCGAGTACCTGGTGGAGGAATCCCTCACCAGCCTCGAGCAGGAGTTCGAGAGCGCGTTCGTCCGCATCCACCGCAACTGCCTGGTCTCCCGCCACGCCATCGCCGGCTTCGAGCGCAACGCCGAGGAAAGCGAGTCCGGCTGGGCGGTGGTGATCAAGGAGACGCAGGAGAAGCTGCCGGTTAGCCGGCGGCAGCAGCATGTGGTGAAGCAGTTCCGTTGAAGGGACGCCTGGAGTTCGCGAAACCGTGTCCCACGTTTGCTCCCTCTCCCCTGGGAGAGGGTTGGGGAGAGGGTCAGCGCTTCACTCCCAATATGGCGGATCCCCGAAAGTCTTCCTCAGGAACTCGATGAAGAACTTCACCTTGGCGGGCAGCAGGCGTCGCTCGGGATAGACCGCGTAGATGTTGTTGCCGGGGAAGGCGAAGCCGTCGAGCACCGTCACCAGCCGCCCGCGCTT
>DATLEL010000479.1:0-4212 GCA_035525255.1 Usitatibacter sp. | reverse complement strand
GTGAGGGCCACGCGGCGGATCTCGAGGAGGGGCGCCCCGGTCGCCACGCGCAGGTGTTGCGCTATGTCGCGCGCGGCAAGCACCGCGCGCAGCCGCTCGTCGGTGCGCAGCACGTTGATGCCGTAGCGGCTCTGGTAGAGGTGGTAGATGGTGTTGTCGCGCCCGAGAAATATTTTCTCGGTGAGGCCGGGGTACAGCTCCGCCGCGAGCGTGATGTCGTCCACGATGGCGGGCTCGCCGCCGAGCGACAGGAGATTGCGGATGCGGATCACGCGGTCGAGGGGCGCGATGCCGAGCGCCGCGGCTTCGCCCGCATCCGCGCGGGCGCGCGTGAAGGCGAGGGTTTCCACCTCGGGATAGGTTTTCGCTCCGTCGCGGCCGACGATGTGAAAGAAGTGGAACATGAGGCGCCGGCCATCGTGGGCGGTGACGAAGGTGCCCTTGCCCTGGCGGCGCACCAGCACCTGCCCGGCCACCAGCGAATCCACGGCCTTGCGCACCGTGCCGATGGCCACGTCGAAGCTGGCGGCCAGCTCACCCTCGGTAGGGATCGCCTCGCCCGCGCGCCATTCGCCCTTCGAGATACCATCGATCAGGCGCGCGCGAACCTGTTCGTAGAGGTGGGCCATGGCGCGCAGGGTAACATGCAACTCATCTAGTTGACCTGCCCACCGCACGACGCCTAGCATCGTCATTCCCCGTCGCATCCGTCATTCCCGCGAAGGCGGGAATCCAGTCATTCGGAGACACAAATGATCCATTTCGTGGTGCACGACGAGAACGACTCCGTGGGAGTCGTGGTGGTCGAGGGCGTGAAGGCCGGCTCGAAGCTGACCGGCTGGATCATGGACCAGGACAAGGACCTGCAGATGGAAGCGAAGTCCGACATCCCGATCGGCCACAAGCTCGCCATCAGGGCGCTGGCCAAGGATTCCACCGTCATCAAGTACGGTGTCGACATCGGACGCGTAGTCGCGCCGATCCAGGTGGGCGAGCATGCCCACGTGCACAACATCAAGACGAAGCGGTGGTGACAGACATGGACCTGAAGAGCTCGAGTTTCTGGGGCTACGCGCGCGAGAACGGCCGCGCGGGCGTGCGCAACCACGTGATCATCCTGCCGGTGGACGACCTGTCCAATGCCGCCTGTGAGGCAGTGGCTCACAACATCAAGGGCACGATGGCGATCCCGCATCCGTACGGGCGGCTGCAGTTCGGCGCGGACCTGGAGCTGCATTTCCGCACGCTCATCGGCACCGGCAGCAACCCCAACGTCGCGGCGGTGGTGGTGATCGGCATCGAGGACGGCTGGACCAAGAAGGTCGTGGACGGCATCGCCGCCACCGGCAAGCCGGTAGTGGGCTTCGGCATCGAGGGCCACGGCGACCACGACACCATCATGCGGGCTTCGCGCGCCGCCAAGGAATACGTGCAGTGGGCGAGCGAGCTGCGCCGCGTCGAGCGCCCGCTGAGTGACCTGTGGGTTTCCACCAAGTGCGGTGAGTCGGACACCACGTCCGGTTGCGGCGCCAATCCCACCGTTGGGAACGCGTTCGACAAGCTCTATCCCCATGGCACGACGCTGGTGTTCGGCGAGACCACGGAGCTCACCGGCGGCGAGCACCTGGTGGCGGCGCGCTGCCGTGACGACAAGGTGCGCGCCGATTTCCAGCGCGTGTTCGACCAGTACCAGGAGATCATCAACCGCCACAAGACGAGCGACCTCTCCGACTCGCAACCCACCAAGGGAAATATCGCCGGCGGCTTGACCACGATCGAGGAGAAGGCCCTCGGCAACATCCAGAAGATCGGCCGCAAGTGCGTGATCGACGGCATCCTCGACAAGGCCGAGATGCCCACGCATCCGGGGCTCTGGTTCATGGACTCGTCGTCGGCCGCGGCCGAGATGGTCACGCTCTGCGCCGCCGCGGGCTACGTGGTCCACTTCTTCCCCACGGGGCAAGGCAACGTGATCGGCAACCCCATCCTGCCGGTGATCAAGCTCTGCGCCAATCCGCGCACGGTGAAGCTGATGGGCGAGCACATCGATGTCGACGTGTCCGGCCTGCTGCGCAAGGAGATGACGCCGGACCAGGCCGGCGACGCGCTCATCGAGTGCATGTTCCGCACCGCCAACGGCCGCCTCACCGCCGCCGAGGCGCTGGGACACCGTGAGTTCGTGCTGACCCGGCTGTACGAATCGGCGTGAGCTGGCGTGAGGCCTGGCCGGGCCTCGCGGTCTCCGCGGTGGTCGCCGTCGCGGCGACCTTCCTCTCGCTGCATTACCACGCGTCGGTCATGCTGTTCGCCCTGCTGCTCGGCATGGCGTTGCACTTCCTCGCCGAGGAGGGACGCTGCCTTCCCGGCATCCAGCTCGCCTCGTCGGTGGTGCTGCGCACCGGCGTGGCCCTCCTCGGGCTTCGTATCACCTTCGACCAGGTCGCGGCGCTCGGTTGGGTCAGCGTCGCGATGGTGGTAGTGACGGTGGTGCTCACCATCGCGGCCGGAGTGGCGATCGCGCGCATCCTGAAGCTGGGCAGCGCTTTCGGCACGCTGACCGGCGGCGCGGTCGCGATCTGTGGAGCCTCCGCGGCGCTCGCCATCGCATCCATCCTGCCGCGGCACCCCCACGCCGAGCGCGACGCCAGCTTCACCGTGATCGGCGTGACCGCGCTGTCGACGCTCGCGATGATCCTCTATCCCCTCGGGGTCGGCGCGCTCGGCCTCGACCATCACGCCCAGGGTGTGTTCCTCGGCGGCACCATCCACGACGTGGCACAGGTGGTGGGCGCGGGCTACGGCGTTTCCCAGGAGACCGGCGATACGGCGACCATCGTGAAGCTCCTGCGCGTCGCGATGCTGCTGCCGGTGTGCGTGGCTATCGGTATCGCATTGCACGTGCGCGGCAGCTCCGCGGCGCGCGCGGCTCCTGTGCTCCCGTGGTTCGCGTTGGTATTCGCGTTGCTGGTCGCGGTGAACAGCTTCGGGATGATTCCCGCCGTCGTGGTGGATGCCGGCTCCACGCTTTCGCGCGCGTGCCTGGTCACGGCGATCGCCGCCATCGGCATGAAGACGTCGCTGCGGTCGCTGGTCGACATGGGCATGAGGCCCGTGCTCCTCATCGTGGCCGAGACGCTGGTGCTGGCGCTCGCGGTGCTGGCGGTGATCGCATGGAAATGAAGCCGGTGCTGGAAGTCTCCGTGTGGCGCGGCGGCGCGGATGGCGGCTTCGAGGAATTCGCGGTGCCGCGCAGCGCCAGCCAGACGGTGCTGGACGTGGTCACCTTTATCCAGCGCGAGCTCGACGCCACGCTCTCGTACCGCTTCGCCTGCCGCGTGGGAATGTGCGGTTCGTGCGCGATGACGGTGAACGGCGTCCCGCGCTGGACCTGCCGCACGCACGTCGACAAGGTCGCCATGGCCGGGCGGCTTCGTATCGGCCCCCTCGAGAATTTCCCGGTGGTGAAGGACCTCGTCGCCGACATGCGCGAGTTCTTCGACAAATGGGCGCGCGCGCGTGGCCAGTTCCAACCGAGTGCGACGCGAGTGGATGAATTCGCGCGTGTCGATCCCGCGTCGGCGCCGCGAGCCGAAGCCGATGCCGGCATCGAATGCATCGGCTGCGGAGTCTGCTACGCGGCATGCGACGTGGTTGCGTGGAAGCCCGACTACCTCGGGCCGGCCGCGCTGAATCGCGCCTGGACGCTGGTCAACGACGCGCGCGATGCGGGGCAACCCGCGAGGCTGCGCGCCGTGGCCGGCGACGCCGGCTGCCATTCGTGCCACACGCTCATGAGCTGCACCGAGCATTGCCCGAAGGGCCTGTCTCCCACGCGCTCCATCGCGGGCCTCAAGCGCGCCACGCTGCGCATCGCACTGTCGGGGGAGGGCGATGAACGTTAGGAACGAAAGCCGTCTTTGGGTGGCGCAGCGCGCCACGGCCGTGGTGCTGGGCGCATGCGTGGTGGTCCACCTCGGCACCATCGTCTTCGCGGTGCGCGGCGGCTTGTCCGCCGCGGAGATCCTCGGACGGACGCAGGGCAGCTTCGCGTGGGGCGCGTTCTACGGCGTGTTCGTGGTCGCTGCTGGCGTGCACGGTGCGATCGGGTTGCGCAACGTCGCCTCCGAGTGGCTCGGTTTTCGCGGTCCGGCAGCGGAAGCTTCGATGTTCGCGGTGGCGCTCGCGCTCATCGCGCTCGGGCTCCGCGGCGTC
>DATLEL010000002.1:0-3506 GCA_035525255.1 Usitatibacter sp. | reverse complement strand
AACATTGCTGGTCATTCGTGCCCATGGCTCCCCGGCCTCGAATGAAGCAGGGGTATCCGTGTTCATCCGTTTTATCCGCTTCATCCGTGTTCCTCGCCTTCTTGCTCGCGTCCTGCACCGTCGGCCCGAACTACGAGAAGCCGACCATGGAAACCGGCGCGCAGTACAAGGAAGCCGGCGACTGGGTAGTGGCGACGCCGAGCGACGCCGTGCCGAAGGGAAAGTGGTGGGAAGTCTTCGGCGACCCGGTGCTGAACGCCCTCGTCGAGCAAGTGAGCGTCTCGAGCCAGACCCTCGCCGCGGCGGAGGCGCGTTATCGCCAGGCGCGCGCGGCGGTGACCTCGGCGCGCTCCGGGCTCTTCCCGACCCTGGGTGCCAGCGGCGGAGCCTCGCGCGGCCGGCGTGGCGAGGGCGCGACCAGCAGCAGCTACGACATCGGCCTCGACGCGCGCTGGGAGATCGACCTCTGGGGCCGCGTGCGCCGCACCATCGAGGCGAGCCGCGCCGGCGAGGAGGCGAGCGCCGCGGATCTGGAGAATGTGCGCCTGTCGCTGCAATCGGAGCTCGCCATCGACTATTTCCAGCTGCGCGTGACCGACGTGCAGCGCCAGCTGTTCGACGACACCATCAAGGCGTTCAACACCTCGTTCGAGATCGCGCAGAACCGCTACAAGGCGGGCGTCGCGGCGAAGGTCGACGTCGTGACCGCGGAATCACAGCTGAAGAGCGCCGCGGCGCAGGCGATCGACCTGCGCATCAACCGTGCACAGCTGGAGCACGCGATCGCGGTCCTCATCGGCAAGCCCCCGGCGGCTTTCTCCCTGGAGCCCGCGCCCCTCGGGGCGCACCTGACCGACGTGCCGATCGCGCTGCCGTCGACGCTCCTCGAGCGGCGCCCCGACGTGGCGGCCGCGGAGCGGCGCATGGCGGCGGCCAACGCGCGCATCGGCGTCGCGCAGGCGGCGTACTTCCCATCGCTCAGCCTCTCGGGCAGCGGCGGCTTCGCGAGCAGCGCGCTCTCCACGCTGATCTCGGCGCCGAGCCGCGTGTGGTCCCTGGGCCTCGGCCTCGCCGGCACCCTGCTGGATTTCGGCGCGCGCGGCGCGCAGGTCGACACCGCGCGCGCGGCGTACGATGAGGCCGTCGCCAACTATCGCCAGACCGTGCTCGAAGCCCTTCAGGAGGTCGAGGACCAGCTCGCCGCGGTGCGCTGGCTCGCCGAGGAAAGCAACGTGCAGGAGGACGCCTCGCGCCTCGCGCGCGAGAGCGTGGCGCTCACGCTGAACCAGTACAAGGCGGGCACCGTGGGGTATCTCAACGTGGTGCAGGTGCAGGCGACGCAGCTGAACGAGGAACGCCAGGCGGTGGCGCTGCAGGGCCGGCGCTTCGCGGCGACGGTGGCGCTCATCCGCGCGCTCGGGGGGAGCTGGTAAATGCTGGTCAATTGCGTCGCCTACGAGAACGGCAAGAAGCTCGCCGACATCGCCCAGAGCGAGATCAGCGAGTACCTGAAGCGCCCCGAATGCTTCGTCTGGGTGGCGCTGAAGGAGCCCGAGCCGGCGGAGCTGGAGGAGATGCGCGAGGAGTTCGACCTCCACCCGCTAGCGGTCGAGGACGCGCACCACGGCCACCAGCGCCCCAAGATCGAGGAGTACGGCGACTCGCTCTTCTGCGTGGTGCAGATGGTGGAGCTCCATGGCCCCGAGATCCACGTCGGCGAGGTGAGCCTCTTCGTCGGGCCCAACTACGTGCTCTCGGTGCGGCGGGGAAGCGAGAACGGGTTCGTCGCCGTGCGCGAACGCGCCGAGCGCGAGCCGCACCTCCTCACCCATGGATCGGGCTTCGTCTTCTACGCGATCATGGATAACGTCGTGGACCGGTACTTCCCGGTGGTGGACGCGCTCGAGGTCGCGCTGGAGCAGATCGAGGAGGACATCTTCAAGGACGATGCCCCGCGGGCGAGCATCCAGGCGCTCTACGACTTGAAGCACAAGCTGATGGTGATGCGCCACGCGGTGGAGCCGCTGATCGAGGTGGTGCACAAGCTCTACGGCGGCCGCGTGCCGCAGGTGTGCATCGGCACCCAGGATTATTTCCGCGACGTCTACGACCACCTGCTGCGCGTGAGCCAGCAGCTCGACGGGCTGCGCGACATGGTGATCACGGCGATGTCGGTGAACCTGTCGATGATCACCATGGGCACCGGCGAGATCACCAAGAAGCTCGCCGCCTACGCGGCGCTGGTCGCGGTGCCGACATTGATCGCCGGCATCTACGGCATGAACTTCGAGCACATGCCGGAGTTGAAGTGGATGTTCGGCTACCCGCTTTCGCTCGCCGTCATGCTGGGCATCGACTCCTACCTCTTCTACCGCTTCCGCAAGTCGGGCTGGCTCTAGGCGCGCTCCGGCGCGGCTTCCTCGAGCAACCAGTCGCGGAACGAGGTGACGCCGTCATTCTCGGCGGCGTTTTCCGGCGTGACGAGATAGTAGGCATAGCTGGTCGGCGCGGTCACGTTGAACGGCACCGCGAGGCGGCCCGCCTCGATCTCCGCGCTCACCAGCGGCTTCATCGCGAGCGCGACACCCATGCCTTCGATCGCCGCGTCCAGCGCGAGCGAGGCGTCGCTGAAGTGCGGGCCGCGCGCGGCGTCCATGTCACGCACGCCCACCGAGGCGAGGAAATCGGCCCAGCTCGGGCGCGCGCCCTCCTCCACCACCGTGTCGTCGTGCAGCAGCGTGTGGTGGCGCAGGTCCGCCGGACCGTGCAGGCCATGCGGACCCTTCATGAGCTTCGGGCTGCAGACGGGGATATAGACCGCCGAGAACACCTCGTCGACGTGCAGGCCGGGGTAATGGCCGTTGCCGAAGCGCACCATGACCACCGGCGCGTCGTCGCGCGCATCGGCGACCGGCAACAACGCTCCGTTCTCGCGCCCGTCGATCATCGCCGGGCGGCTCGCCACGTGCAGCTCGAGGTTCGGGTTGGCGCCGGTGAAGCGCGCCAGCCGCGGCACCAGCCAGCGGGCTGCGAAGTTGGGCGGTGCGATGACCGTGAGCGCAGAGGTCTCCTCGCGCGCGCGCACCGTGTCGATGGCCGCATGCAGGCTGTCCAGGCCCTCGCGCACCCGCGGCAGCATGGCGATCGCATCGGGCGTGAGCTCGAGCGCGCGCGTCAGGCGCCGGAACAGGGCCACGCCGAGGAAATCCTCCAGCAGCTTGATCTGGTGGCTCACCGCACCCGCGGTCACGTGCAGCTCCGCCGCCGCCTTCTTGAAGCTCAGGTGGCGTGCAGCCGCCTCGAACGCCCGGAGGGCATTGAGGGGTGCGGCGCGGTCGGGCGGTCGGGCCATGGGTCGGTTTTTTTAATCCGTTGCCGGAAAACAAATCGGTTGTTGCAGTGCAACATGATACCTATATTTTGAGGGCGACCCCGCTTTCCAGCCCACCGGCCGGTTGCGGGAGCAGTCCCAAAAGGAGCTACGAAACATGAACTTCAAGAACGAC